>JAFMDF010000460.1 GCA_017857395.1 Bacteroidota bacterium
CACTAGGCGCTTTCCATTGCCAAGTCAAGACAGGAAGTCCAGCTCCTTCATTTACTACATTTGCTTCTATAGTTACGCCGATGTTCGCACAAACATCTGCTGGCCCTGTTAAGGTTGCACTAAATGGTCCTTCTACGGTTAGCTTAGCTAATTGAGAAAAGACGGTATCACAATAAGTACTAGTCACCGCAGCTCGGAAACGATAGCCTTGCATCCCTTCGACATCGCTAACACTCAAGGTCGTAGACATCTCCGTTGCCGTAGAATCTCCCGTTGCAGTTGGCCCTACATCTGCTACAGTGAATAATGGGCCTTCAGTCATCGGATCAATATTTCTCCAAGTAATTCCGTTGTTCGTACTAATTTGCCAGTTTAAGTAATTATCTCCTTGTCCAGTAGAATTAACCATTCTAGCAGAGAAAGAGGTCATTTCACCAGAACAAATAATCACATCTTCTGGATGATCCGTAAATCCAGCAGAACCCTCTTCAATGAGGTAAGCTGCATCTGAAGTATCTTGATTACAAACAGACGTCCAAGTAATCATTCGATATTGATTAGAATCTAAAGCAGTCGTAATATCAATACTTAAAGTATCAGTAGAAGCACCATTATAAACCCCTCCGTTTTGAATATCTTGCCATGGCCCTGAGGTATTATGCTCGAACTCTTGCCATTGATATCGAATACCATCTTGTCCTGTGTATCCATTATTGGTCACATTTGCATAGAAAATAACGCCTTTGTCGGCACAGTTAGTAGTATCTCGAGGTTGTAAGTCAAATACTAAATCACCATCTACTCTTAATAAAGCTCTTAGTGAACTTGTTACCGCTGCACATGCAGCAGAGGTGATATCTAACCTAAAGAACGTACTATCTAGTAAATAGTGATCCGCTACAGTGGGCGTCAATGTTAATACGGTACTATCCTCTCCAGAATAAGTCCCCATGTAGCCCATAAAACTTGGTATTGAACCAAAATTAGTACCATCAATGGATACTTTCCATTCATAAAGCATTTCTCCAAAACCATCATTTCTTGGATTGGCACGGAAAACAATTGGTTCTCCAGCACAAACGACTGTATCATGTGGGCTATCTGCGGCTGTATCAAATTCAAATGGTCCTTCTACTCTTAACTGAGCAGAATCAGAATATATTCTATCACACTCATCTGTAAAAATAGCAACTCGATAAAAAGCACTATCTACACTACTCATGCCCGTTGCCTCAACTACTTTTGCTACGTCACTAATACTCAAAACACTATCTCTTACCCCATTATAAATTTCATTCACCGTTAAGTCAAACCAAGCGCCACTCGTTACTTTTCGCTGCCATTGATAGCGAATTATTCCAGAAGCATCGTTAGAAGTTGTTACCTCAAACAATGCAGGTTGACCAGAACAAACAGTCGTATCTCTAGGGTCTGCCTCCACGTTCAATGGTCCATTAACGGTTAAGATTGCCGCATCTGATGGAATGTCTTGACAACTAGCTCCGTTCAAACCATTTGCAACAATTCGATATTCCCATTGATCCATACCTGCTGTAGCCACCGCATTCAAAAATAAAGTGTCGTAATAGGTACTATCAATAGATGCCAAAATATTGGCTTCTTTTGAACTATTTCTGCTATAAATTGCCGCATCTCCAACCAAATCTACATCCTCCCAAATCGCCCCTTTATTCACTTGCCATCTAAGGGTCAATCCACCTTCACCAATCGTTGTTTCTGCATTAAAGAAAGTAGCATCTTCTGCTGCACAAACTGCGACATCTTGTGGTTGTACCTCAAAATCAATTGGACCAGAAACACTCAAAACTGCTGAGTCAGAATAGACATTTGCGCATTTATCGGTAAAAATGTAAACTCGGTAAGCAAAACTATCTAAACCAGCTACATTATTCACACAAAGCGTATCTGACCTTACCCCGCCATATCTACCATCAGAAGAAGTTAAAGTAATCCAAGTCGTAGTTCCAGGAGGTTGGGCTTGCCATTGATATTGAATGTTTCCTTGCAGCGTTTCATTAGACACCGTCACTCCAAAACAAGCAGCCGTATCTGAACAGATATTTACATCTATTGGATCCATTTGAATCTCAATCAACCCTTCAACCGTCAAAATAGCCGCATCAGAAGGTACATCATTACAGCCATTTCCTGTAATACCACTCGCTACATTTCTATAATGCCAATGATCCATTGTATTGACCACACCACTAAGAAATAAGGTGTCATAATAAATACTATCTGCCATGTCTCCAGTTGATGGATTTCCTTCTATACCTCTGCCTTCGCTATATATTGTACCGATGGAAATCAAATCAACTAAATTCCATGTTCTACCTGTATCTACACTCACTTCCCAACGAGTCAACATTTCGCCTTGTCCAATAGAAGTAGCAGAAGTAAAATAAATCTCATCTTCTACTGCACAAATCGTTTCATCTTGTGGATTGACTATATGTTCTATAGGGCCATCCACTTCAAGTAAAGCCTCCTCTGAAAGTACATCCCCACAAAGACCTGTATTAATTCTAACTCTGTATCGAGTACTATCTTGTCCTGCAATAAATAAAACACACATCGTATCCGAACGAACACCTGCATATCGACCATCACTAGAAGAAAGTACGTCCCAGTTACTATCAACAGTACCATCTTCTCCTTTATCTAGTTTCTCCCATTGATATTGAACAATTCCTTCGTTGGCTTCATTGATGACTAGTACACCAAAACAAGCAGCCGTATCGGAACAAAGCGCAACATCCATTGGCTGAAAACCAGGTGCGATAGAAATTTGCCCCTCTACAGTTAAGGTCGCTTCTCTAGCATAAGAATCTGTACAGTTATTACTATTTTGACCAATTGCAGCCAAACGATATTGCCATTTATTCATGTAAAAAGCAGCAGTATCGATGTATAGTGTATCATAATAAGCTTTTTCGTATCCAGGCAATAAGTCTATAGCGGCAGTAGAAGAATCTGCTGCTGCGGTATAAACACTATCGACAGGATAGGTTACATCTTCCCAAGTTTGTCCAGTATCTCTACTTACTTGCCATCTTCTATCCAGTAATCCTTGCCCCATTAAAGTTTTATAAGCAAAGAAATTTGGATCTTCTTTCGCACAAACGGTTACATCGTCCGCATTTATATCAAAAGAAATCGGTCCATCAATTCTTAACAGCGCTTCATCAGAAGTAATAATAGCACAAAGCCCTGTTTTTACTTCTACCCGATAAGCAAAGCTATCTCTTCCAATGACATTCGTTACACATAAAGTATCTGCCCGAACGCCAGAATAAGTCCCATCATTTGTTAAAGGCGTCCAATTACCAATATCCCCTCTTTCTTGTACAAACCATTGGTATTCAATAATACCCGAAGCTGATTCACTTCCGATAGTTACACCAAAGCAGGCTGTTGTATCCGAACAAATTTGCACATCTACAGGTTGCACATCTACAGACAAACTGCCTTCAACAGTCAAAATAGCTTCATCAGAATAAACATCCGAACAATTATTCTCATTATCTCCAATTACAGCTAATCTAAACTGCCATTGGTCCATATAGAAAGCAGCGGTATCAATATATAAAGTATCTAAATAGGCTTTCTCAAAACCAGCAGGTAAACCCGTAGTAACAGAATCAATCCCTACATTAAAAGTATCTACACCGATATTAGCCAAATCTACCCAATCATTCCCATCATTTCGATTTACTTGCCATCTTCTGCTTAAAACACCTTGCCCCATTAAAGTTCTAAAGGCAAATATATTAGGATCTTCATCCGCACAAACCGTAACATCAGCTGCATTCACATCAAAGACAATCGGCCCGTCTACATTTAAAATAGCAGCAGCAGAGGATACAATCATACATTCCGTAGTTTGTATTTCCAATCGGTAACTAAAACTATCTCGACCAATGACATTCGTTACACATAAAGTATCTGAATTAGCACCAGAGTAGGTACCATCATTCGTGACATTCGCCCAATTACTAGGAATATCTGCCAGTCCTCTCTGTAATACATACCATTGATATTGAACCGTACCCTGATTCGCTTCGTTATTAATAACTACACCAAAACAAGCCGTGGTATCTGAACAAACGAATACCTCTACAGGATCCGTAAGTACCTCAATTTCTCCTTCAACGGTAAGCGTTGCCTCATCTGTATAGAGTTCACTACAAGCATTAATATTATCACCAACTGCTGCAATACGATATTGCCATTGGTTCATGGTTGCTAAAGGATTGGTAATGTATAAAGTATCATAATAAATCCGTTCGATACCAGGTCCTCCTGCCACATCGGAAGTCGTTGCTGTATGAACAGAAAGAGCAGGGTTAGGTATTGTACTTACATCTACGAAACCAAATCCATCGTTTCGATTGACTTGCCATTTCCGATTAAAATTTCCTTGACCAACTGATGTCTCTGTAAAGAAATAAATTTCATCTTCTAACGCACAAAGAGAATTATCGACCGCTTCTACATCCACAATGAATGGACCATCAACGCCTAACTCAGCCGCATAAGAATAAAGCGTATCACAAAAAGGTGTATAAATTTTCGCTCGATAAAAGTTCCCATCTAATCCAAGTGGGTTACTAATCACTAAAGAATCAGTTGTTGCAAAAGCATAAGGTGTACCATTCTCTATATCCGTCCACAAATTAACATCTGTAGAATCTGGACTAACCTGCCATTGGTACAATATTACGCCATCACCACCATTGCTCGCATCTACATCAAAAAATAAGGTATCTAGATTACAAGCAGTAAAATCTGCTGGATGCGCATCTCCCATATTATCGAAAGACAAAGGTCCTTCTACGACCACATCAACCGTTTCAAATAAACTATCTATACTAATTGTACAGAAAAGGGAATCTTGGGCATTCGGTTGAGGAGGACTATCCGTGATAGTCGTCATCCTATAAGTAGCAGTAGAAGAAGGTGCTACGTAAATTCTATCTCCCACTTCATAATCTGTAAAAGTTAACGTTCTAATAGCCCCAGATACTTGTTCTGTTTCTTCTAATGTAATGACAAAAGGAGACCATCCACCATTAAGTTCCACCATTAAAGCAACAGAATCTTCTCCAACTTGACCACATAAAGTCAAGGTATCTCCACCTAATAACGTTGCCCTAAAGTTTCCAACTCCTAATGGATCACATATATTACAAATTTCGGAAGAATCGCCTGGAGAAAACATCCCATCTCCATCTGTATCCTCTATACCATCCGCAATACCATCACTATCACAATCCGCACAACTAAAGGCGCTTGTGTTATAATTGCCTTCCCAATTATAGACGTCTCCTGTACTGGAATTAAACGTCGATAAATCCATACCGGGATTATTCCCGACTGAATTATTTCCTGTCCCATTATAGATAGGTGCATTAAATAAGTCAACAGCATTATCAATCAATCCTAAAGTATCTGGACAATCTCCGGGTACTTGGAAAGTTAATAGGAGCGTTTCTTCTCCATTTTCTAAATTAATCCCATCCCCATCAGAGAGTCCTATAAATAGATAGGATATGCCAGGTGCTTCGATTGGCCCTTTTACGATATCATAAAAACTATTCCAACTACCAGAGACACTTTGAATATTAGTAATGGAATCTAATCCATTATTTCTCATCAAGACGGTAATTTGCCCAGAACCAACAACCGCATCGTTGCTTCCGACATCAAATCCATCAATAGGCCGAACATATACCCCCCAAAGAGAGTCATTTCCTTCTTCCATATACTGGATTTTAAACTCAAATTGCTCTTCCGCTTGCCCATGCACGGTAGCAATAAACCCCAATAGGAGTAGTGGCAATAAGCCAATTATTTTTTTGTAGGTATGAAAATGTTTTTTCATCAGCGACTTTTTTTTGTTTTTATAAATTAATAAGTGGTTTATTATTGTCAACATTTTTCGAAATTGGGCATAGCATAGCCAAGGCTTACAAAAGTTACTTGTCAGCTTACCAAGGTGAAATAATCGAAAAAGGGGCTTTAAGATTCTAGCTACTTTCTTCTAAAATGAAGTAGTG
>JAFMDF010000007.1 GCA_017857395.1 Bacteroidota bacterium
TATTTGTATTTTTATTTGTATTTAATTGATTATCAGTACTTAAAGAATTGCTGCTAAGTCAAAAGCTTGGCGAGCAATAGTTAAGCTTTCTCGAACAGCAATGGGCGCATTCTCAATAATGGATGTGGCTAATTCGATTGCTCCTGCTAAATGTTCTCCGTTAGGAACAAGTCGATTAATCATACCAAATTGCAAAGCTTGTTCGACAGGAATGTGTTTACCTGTTGCTAAATATTCCATCGCAATTGCTTTAGGCATGACCCTTGGCAACCGAAACATACCACCTGCGGCTGCAATAATCCCTCTCGTTACTTCGGGTAAGCCAAATTTAGATTTTTCAGACGCCACTATCATATCGCAAGATAAAGCCAATTCTGTTCCACCTGCTAAAGCAAAACCACCAACTGCCGCAATCCAAGGTTTAGTTCTTTTGGCATAGACCAAGCCACCAAAGCCTTTTTCTGGAACAGATAAACTACGGGCATTTCCTCGACTGATTTCTTTTAGGTCGGCACCTGCACAAAAAGCACGGTCACCTGCGCCTGTTAGAATAACGACCCAAATGTCGGCATCTGCTTCGGTTTTATCTACTAAAGCGGCGATACCTTGAGCGACGTCGCCATTAACGGCATTCATTGCATTTGGTCGATTGATGGTCACTAGACCAATATGTTGATTAATTTTTTCGAATAATACGGCTGAACTCATATCGACTGATTTTAGGATGAGGAAGATTTTTAGGTTGGTAAGATACTACGTAAAATTTAATTTTCAATTTCAAATTTTCAATTTTCAATTTTCAATCACTTTCGGTGAGTACATTTGAAGTTGAGGTTGAAGTTGAAAATCATGAATCTACTGCCTACTGCCTACTAATAAAGAAGGGTAACTCAAACTTAATCGAGCTACCCTTTTCCGTACATGAGATTAAAAAATGTTTGGCCAAGACCATTTAACAGTCTTGTATTTTGGTATAAAAAAATTGGATATTTAATTTTTGAGTTCCTGTTCTTAGTTGCCTGCGTTAACTAGCAACTCGTAACCCGCAACTCACTATATTTCTTCGAGATTTGTTAATTCCGTTATTGCCTTATAAGTTACGGCTGTTTTAAAATCCAATTACCAAAATGAAAACGTTTTTCCACCAAACTAAAAACCAAATGCACTTTTGGTGTCAAATAGATATACTTAAATCGCCTCAGAAGGTGTCTGAGTTCTTAAAATGTTTAAAAGATATATAATGGTCATGAATATCATTAATTCCAGCATTTTATAAAGGTTTAGTTTTTTCGTTAAGTTAAGGACTACTGTTTTTGAGTTAAAGTAATGGAGGAGGTTAAACATCCTTCAATCTTTATTATTAGAACCGCATAGCAACTGCATATTTATTAGACCGCTTTAAGTGACTACTTAATTGGTGGCTGCTAACAGAAGGAAGAATTACATAATTTCCTTTTTTGTTAGTTGGTACATATCCCTTAGCATAAGAAGGATTTAATTTTTGTACCGTAGCTACAGGCGTATTCGTAATTGTAGAAATTTCTGCAAAAGTCAATTTATCAAAAACCTTAACCGTATTTGTAAACCTTAAAGTATAAGGTGTATTTGCTGGAATGACGCCATAAGCTGCATAATTCTCAACAGAATAACCTGCTGCTAAAATGGCTGGAATATATTTTTGCGTTTGCTTAGGAAGCAAATGTTTGATCTTATTATAGTCATAACTATTAGCTGCTCTAACCGCTTTTCTGACTCTACCTTCACCACAGTTATAAGCGGCAACCGCTAAAGTCCAATCTTTATTCAACAAATTGTATAAGTAAGATAAGTAGCGAAGTGCTGCTTCAGTCGCCTTTCTAGGGTCTTTACGATCATCTTGGTTAGCATTAACCACTAAACCATATCTTCTAGCTGTTTCTGGCATCATTTGCCATAAACCCTTTGCACCACAATGAGAAGTTGCATGCGGATTAGCATGAGACTCAACAATGACAACATGCTTTAAATCATCTGGCATATTATACATTTTCAAGTATTCCTCAATGACAGGAAAATACATCATCGTTCTTCCTAAAGTCTTAGAAAAACCTTTTCTACCGTAATATAAATTGTCTTTAACGAAATATTGGACGGAAGCGTCGTAATGGTTGGCTAATACGTGATTACTATTCATCACATTAGACTTAATTTCTGATTCAGCGTAAGATGCGTAGAATGCTTTTTCAGCGGCATAATCATACGAGAATGCGTCAGAAACATTTGCTGTCATTGTTGTGGATGACAACAGAACCCCTATACTCAATAGGAGCAATAATTTAACCTTGTTCATGTTAATAATTTTGGATACGTTAGTTCACGGAAAAATGTTCATACTGATAAAAACAATTAAGTTTTTATCTAAATACCCTTAATTAATTGATTTTAAGTAGTTTATCGAAGTATTTAAGAATCGTTGTGGGATTGATTCCGCTGTGGGTCAGCAAAAATACTAATGAAAAACACGTCAAAACCAACGCTTTAAGTTGGGATAATTTTTTGGAAATAATAATAAACGACATTCAAGTACTTTTTATTTTGTACTTAAAAGCATAGATTATACTTTCCTTTTTTTAATTGGGAAATTATAAGCTTTTTAGTCTGTTAGGATTTTCTTTTGCTTAAATAGTCTGCGAGAGGAATTCATTAAATATGGGACTTCAAAGGTAAGACCTTTCAATATATAAGTCAAATCCTTTGCAATACAAATATTTTTTTCAAATATAAGTAACAAAGCATTTGTAAGATGTGGGAATCTTGGCTTATACTATACTTAAATCATTCCAGTTTTTGGTCTATTTAAAATTTATAATTCATAACCTTAAGACAATCAATATGAACTATCAAAAAATTGAATGGCAAAAGTAGCTAAAAAATATGTTTAGTATGGGAATAAAAAATGTTAAAATTTGACTATATGACAAAAAGTATACATTTTATAAGCATAAAAATAATTTTAAAAAAAAATATATGAGTTGAAAAATAAATTGATTTTTTTGATATTTTATCTTTTTTAGTATTAATTTAATTCCTTTTTAGCAGTTGTCAGCCCAAAAAAAGAAGAGATAATTTATACAAATTATTTCTTCTTTTAACTATTATATTAGGGCTATAATAGGCATGCATACTACTTAGTTTTTACAACCATCACACTATTATTACCTCGAACACCATAGAAAGAAGCGAGGATAGATTGATTTCTAGATTTTATTAGCCTTATTATAGGTATATTGAGCCCTTTATTGTAGATATTGAGCCTTTAAAATTTTTAAAAAGAAGGAAAGAGATAATTATCATTAGGCATTACAGTTTTAAGATAAATGGAACTTGACACCTAAATAATATCAAAATAAGAAGCCCGCCATTTAGACATGCCAAATCCGAAAGACTATCGGATTGAAGACACTTTGAACTCTATCAAAGAATTGGTGGAGTTATTTTTCAACTATTACCAAGTTCAAAATCACTCAAATTTGTTTAACCTATGTTCCATCGAAAGAAAATAGATATTCCTACTAAATCTTATTTAGATCGGTTATTTGAGATTAAACCTGGATTTCAACGATTCAATCAGAAGAACGACATTTTTAATCGTTCGATGTGGGATGACAAGGTGAATCCTAAGAACTTTTATGTTAGTTATGATATAACCAATTATAAACCTAAAAAGTCTAAGGGGTTTGATCATTGGGATTACGCCTTGCGAAATGCAAGTTGGCATTTAACGGATGTAGTGGGCGAGATGACTTTTCCAGAAACGGGTAGGGTAGAAGGGTTTACGGATTATTATACGACGCAAACCCAAGGACCGACGACTAAAGTCAATTTACCTAGTTTAGAAGAAACGACCCATAGAATTAAAAAAGCAGCGACAATGCTAGGTGCTGGAATGGTTGGTATTTGTGAATTAGACGACCGATGGGTTTATTCTCATAACTTTAGTAGAAAGACCCAATCCGCCCAAAAATTAGATTTACCTAAAACCATTAGTCATGCGATATTATTGATTCTACCAATGGATCACGAATTGAGTAAAACGATTCCTTCCGCTTTAGGTGGTTCTACTACAGGTTTAGGCTATGCCTCCAGTTTAAATGTAGCTACGGCACTAGCACAATTTATTACGAACTTAGGCTACGAGGCGATAGCCTCTTTAAATGATACCGCACAGAGTATACCAATGGCGATTCAAGCAGGATTAGGAGAATATGGTAGAAATGGTTTGTTAATCACGCCAAAGTATGGCCCGAATGTAAGAATAGCTAAGGTGTTTACAGATTTACCTTTGGTGTCAGACCAACCGATTGAATTTGGGGTAAAGCAATTTTGTGAGACTTGTCGAAAATGTTCGGATGCTTGTCCTGTAAAGGCAATTGCTAAAGGTGAACCAAAAGAAACACCTCCTAATTTTTCGAGTCACGCTCTGATTAAAAAGTGGACGGTCAATGCGGAGAAATGCTTTAAGTTTTGGGTAGGGATGAATACGGATTGCGCAATATGTATTCGAGTTTGTCCTTATAATAAGGACTATACTAAATGGTGGAATCGTTTGGGCATACGATTGGCAAATAGCCCGTTACGAAAAATAATGCTTTGGTTGGATGGTAAATGGGAATTTGGGAAAAGGCAATCTGCTAAATGGTGGTGGGCTAAACAATAGCAAACGTTTTTAAAAGCCATCTATTTTATTTTATTCCACTATCGGGTACTTTTCTTTTCTGCTATTTACTGACAAAACACCCGTTTTTTGTACTAAACAAGGTTTTTTCGTAAAAAAAATTGCTTTTCTAAATACTATCTCCTAATTTTACCAAAAATATTCTATATTGTTATAATACTATATCCCAAGTAATTAATAATTTAGATATTTTTAGAATCGTCGATTTTATACGCTAAAATAAGTATATTTCGATATTCAATTTTTTTTCCCAGAACAACGACATCCATGAACAGCACAATCTTTACCTCGTATTCCCGTTGTAGGAATCCTCTCCCTAGGATTTTGTCTAGCAACTATAATCAACCACCAATCATAGCAGCGCATCAAATTCGTTCTGTCAAAAGCAGAAAGGAAGTTCCTATTTGGTTTGATACTTTCCGTTTCCTCCAATATTTAGGAATAAACATTACGCATTATAATAAATAATAATATTTATTTGCATCAATCTGAGGCGATTGAACGTAAATGTAGAGTGATTTGGCGTAATATTTGCTGAAATCAATTACATTTGCACCAATTGTTACTAATTAACTGATAGTTAAGGACTTTTACATTATTATGTGTAATATATATTACCCAGTTACCGATCGATTTAAAACCTACCTGCATGATGTGGCGATGTATCCCTATTGCTCAAGAACAGATATTCAATTAAAAATTTAAAGATTATTTCACTCTTCCAATGATAATAGTGAATACCAAAAACCGTAATATGCCGCACCCATTACATAATTTTAAAATTAATGGTAAAATGAAATATTTTACTGAACCACTTTATAATAAGGTTGTGCCTTTAGCCTTATGCTTTTTCTTAGCCAATTTCCTTTTTATAGAGGCAGTTGTGGGCCAATGTACCTTTACACCATTGTTAACAGACTCTATTAAAGTGGAAGTTAGCGCAAATGCCGATAGTAGAGTGCTAACTTTCGCAGAATTAGCGTTAATACTTGGGCAAGATTGTCCTAGTACACCTTCTAACACCTTACATCTCTGGATGACCTATCCTGTTATGGGCGGAACTAGTCTTCCTGTTTATTTAGGAGAAGATATTAATGATAATAAAACTGTTACAATTACTTGTGCTCAGGACTTTGATGAGATGCAAGATTTAGGTGGAGATATGGGTATAGATAATTTTAATGTGCCTTCAGGAAGTCAGGTTACTTTTTATTCTGCGCCACAAGAATCTGTTGGAGGCTATACACCAATAGAAGATGGTGTTGCAGCTTTTGTAAATATTGTTCTATTTATGAATGATAATGATGGTCCAGTAGTAGATACTAGACCAACTGCTCGCCCATTTCCTGATACAGTAACTATAGATTGTTCTCAGGATACAGCAGCTTATGTAGCGATTGGAACAACAGGAATGTTTGCGCCTAATTTAGTGGACACATTTCCTAATAATATGAATCCATCAACGGATACTGTTGCACTTGCTCCTACCATGTTTGATTGTAGTGGTTCTAGTACTAGAACTCATTTTAGTCAAACCGTAAATAATACCATAGATATAGCTACGAAGCAGATTTTAGAAATTTCTAGAAAATGGGTCTTTACAGATAATTTAGGTAATGTATCTGACACTATTAGGCAAATAGTTAAAGTGATAGATACAAATGATCCTGTATGGTTAGATCCAACGGAAATTGATACTTTTCAAATGGCAGGCAATCCTAGGAGACCTTTGGATAGCATTAGTTTTAGTCCTAACACGCTTAATGTACATCTAGAAAGGAGTGATCCAAATTTTCAGACTGCCTTAGATTTTTGGGCAAGGGATTACACACCAATTTTAATTGATTCCTGTTTTGGTGGTATTAAAGATACTATTCGAAATACACCTCATATTGTTCAAAGTATTGCTAATGATACGTCAACGCTTAATATTCTGGGCATTATTATTCAAACTATAACTCGGACTTTTATTGGGACGGATAGAGCTGGAAACCAGTCGACATTTATTTTAAAGATTATTACCCGCGATGTGGAACCACCTAAAGTAATAGATACACCATTTGTCAATGCGACTAGACCATTTGATGTAACAATTTTAGATGCGGTAACCTCTGATAATAAGGACACTATTAATGTAACTGTATTTGTAGATAAAAATAGTTGTGCAGCTTCTTTTGACAATGATGATATTAATATAATAGTTAGAGATACTATTTCTAAAGCAAATGTTACCTATGAATGGCAGGTAGATTCATTAGATGTTATGTCTGTAGCTCAAACTAGCATAAACTATCCAGTTACGGGGAATGATAGCATCGCCTCAACTAGTTATGATGCAGGAAAGTATCGTATAAGATATAAATATCAAGATGAAGGTCTCAATGAAGGAATATTTACTATCTTCTTAAACGTCCAGACGCATGCACCAGTAGTGTCAGCAGCAAATGGCCCACTTAGCACTGACTTTGACAGATACTTTCCGAGTAGCGGTAGTGGCAGTGGCCTTGGCGTTTCTGCTAAAATAGATACTTTTGTCTTATTTACTGTTCCTACTGTACTAGGGACTAATTCTTGTCAAACGGTTGTTTCTGATTCTTTATTTAATATTACGGCAGTAGATACTTTTGATAATGATGCTGTTGAATATCGACTTCTTTTAGAAAGAATCAATCCTGCTACTGGAGCACCTATAGGATTGCCTATAATCCAATCAACTGACAGTACTTTTTCAGCTGGTGCGTTACCTGTAGGAATGTATAATATTACTTATACTTTTCAGGATATTTCTATGTGTCCAACACCAGATAGTATAAGATATGTATTAGTCGTGCAGGACACTTTCTCTGGAAGAGTTGATTATACCAATGCTACCTTTGGAACAAATGATTCTTTAACGGTAGTTATTGCAGCTGCGGATGACTGTGAAGCTTCGATTAATTGGGATGAACCTTCTTTCTCTGATTATTCTGACTGTAGTAATGCGGATACAGCGGTTTCTATTATTAGAAAAGTTGTAAGTGGACCGTCTTTAGAAATTTTTGATGGACAACCATCTGCCCAAGCTAATGCAGGTTTAGATATTGATATAGATGTTCCTGTTGGAACTACCCTGATTCGGTATGTCTTTACAGATGCTTTTGGCAGTACAGATTCTACGGATTTAGTCGTAATGGTATTAGATACAATTGCTCCAGTAGCGGCTTGTCCTTCCTCGATACTTATCGACCGAGACCCCGTGACTTGTATGGGCATAGCTGGTAATTACCGTAACTTTATTACAGATAATTGTATACCAAATGCAGATTTAGTCATTACGCAAACACCAGCGCCTAATGATACTGTAATGGACGGTCAAACGATTAGCTTATTCCTAGATGGCGTACTGGCTTGTAGCTTTACCGCTGAATTGACGGATTTAGCACCGATGCCTTTATTACCACTACCAAGAGATACGGTCGTTAATTGTGGGTTAATAGAATTACCTGCTCCAAGAGCAACCGTTTGTGGGCAAACAGATACCATATTTGCACTACCTAGAAATAGAGGCCAAATAAATATTAGCACCTCCTCTCTACGAACTTATATTTTTGATAGCAGAGAAACGACTATCGTTTGGGAATTTTTTGATAGTTCGACCCCCGAGGTTAGACGGATTGTGCAAGAAATTACTTTCTTACCAGATAATATCACGCCAGTCGCTGTTTGTTATGATAGTATAACGGTGTATCCTGATACTTTTGGGACGGTAGTTATTTCGCCTAGCGACTTAGATAGTCTTGGATTAAGTAGCGATAACTGTACCGCAAAGGCAGATTTAACCATGTCTGTAAGTATAGATACCATTAGGACTTGTGATTCTTTAGGCAAATCTTTCCCTGTATATTTATTTGTAACAGATGAGGCGGGTAATAAAGATTCCTGTATGAGTATCGTTACCGTAATAGATAACCTAGGGCCTATTTTTCAAGATGTTCCAAAAGATACCATTTTAGATTGTAGTGCGATAGTTCCTGGGCAAGCAGTTTTAGCGGTGATAGAGAATTGTGGCGGAATAGATACAATGTATATGGATACCGTTAATACTCGAACCGTATTAGACTCTATGGTAACACTAAGACCTGATACAATGTCTGGTTACCACAATTATTCCATTACTTATACTTGGACTGCTAAAGATACTGCTGGCAATGTAGGTATGGCGACTCAGGTGGTTACGGTGGTAGATACTACAGCGCCAAAAATTGACTATGATTCTATTTTATTAGTGGGGTCGGAAGCGGATGCGACTATATGTAGCGCAGATGTAAGTTTAAATTTAAGAGAAAAAGTAAAAGATGCCTGTTATGACACTTTAAAATATTTAGCGATTGCAGACGCTAATAAAGTGGTTATCCATGATACTTTAGATATCGTGAATATAAGGGTGAGAATGGGAGACACGACGGTATATATCATAGCAGAAGATTTTGCAGGAAATAGAGATACCCAAAAATTAATTATTAGAGTTGATGACCAAACAGACCCTCGTCCAGTTTGTATCAATGCAGTTGCATTATCTGTCAATGCTTTTGGTTATGTCGCCATTGATAGTGCGGATATTAACTTAAATTCTACAGACAATTGTACCGCAGCCAATGATTTAAGATTTGAATTGAGTAGAGATACCTTCCGATGTAGTGATGTAGGAAGTACTTTTGAGGTAATCATGACGGTAATTGACGAGGCAGACAATCGACATAGTTGTTCCGCACAAGTAACGATTCAAGATTTTACGGGGACGGGTTCTTTTGCTTGTCCAGATAATGTAACCATAGCCTGTGATGCTTCTATTGATCCAGAAGATACAGGCACGCCAACAATTACGGATGTCTGTGGAGATAATAGTAATCTTGCTTTTACGGATAAACTAACAGCAGGAAGTGGTATAGGAAATGTTTGTCAAATAATTGAAAGAACTTGGGCGGTAACGGATACGTCGGGCACTGTAACTACTTGTGTGCAATTCATTAGTTTAGTGGATAGTATCGCTCCTGTATTAGCTCAAACTTTTAGGGACACAACGGTCGCTTGTATTGCTGACGCTATAACAGCAGATTCAATATTGGCAACAGATAATTGTGTAGCAGATGCTTATGCACATGCCAATGAAACAATTACGATTGGTACAAGCAGCATTACTTTACAAAAGATTTGGACTGCTTCTGATAGCTGTAGCACTTCGGCTGATACGCAGTTAATTACGATTGTCGATGTAATAGCGCCAGTCATTACGCTTCCCTCTGATACTTTTGTTTATAATACAGGAGACTTAATACCAGATTCTTGTGGTGTTTTTGTGACGATAGATTTTGCGCAATTTGTTACAGACTGTAATGCTATTTTAGGTTTAAGGGTTGGATATGACGGACAAGATTCTACGGCAATTTTATCAAGATCTTTCCCAGTTGGCGAACATACCGTAATGATAACAGCAAAAGATACTAGTGGAAATATAGCGACCAAAAACATTGTGATTGATGTCAATGATACATCTACACCAACCATTATTTGTGTAGAAAATCTAGTCATTTCTTTAGGAACAGGTGGAACAGGAACTTTGCAAGTAAGTAATGTACTAAGTTCGGTATCAGATAACTGTGGAGACATCTCGTCAATAGATACGATTTTCTTATCTCAGACAGTATTTAATTGTTCAGATTTAGGGATGCAGCAAGTTACGTTAACGGCAATAGATACTTCAGGGAATATAGGCACCTGTGTTTCCAATATAAATGTAGTAAATCAAGGGAACACTGATTTTATCTCTATTGAGACATTTAGTAAAGATGAATCTATTACAGGCCTAAAAGATGGAGAAGCATGGGTGAATGTAACGGGCGGTTCTGGTAATTATACCGTTCAATGGGATAATGCGCCAGACAACTCGACAACCGATACCATTAAAAATTTAGCACCAGCTTTATACACGGTTATAGTAAATGACGCCACTACAGGTTGTCGATTAACCGATACTGTTCGAGTGAATGGTGGTAATATGGTTACTTATGAAATTGGGGAAGTAGCTGGAATGCCAGGAACGATTGTGCAAGTACCCGTAAGCGTTACAAATTTTACGAATGTAACGAGTATAGATATGTCCTTCAATCTTTCAAATTTAGCAGTTGCTCAATTTGTGGCAGGGAATGAAGCTGGAGGATTTACCGTACCTGGCATTAATTTAACGAGTTTTAATATAGATCCAGATAATTCAAGCCGTTTATTACTTGGCGCTAATTTAAATGTACAAACAGGAGAGACCGTAGCTGATGGAACAGTTGTTTTCTATATTAATATTCAATTAGCACCAAATGCAACTATTGGTAGTTCGACTAATATTACAGGTGGCGGGAATTCTGAAGCAGATTTGAAAACTGGTGTATTGATTAATGATTCACCAGTAGATTTAGTGGCTCAAAGTACAAGTGGTGCGGCTAGCGTTACTAACGTAGATAATAATGTAGCTTTCGGTGGACAAATTAATTTGATTAATGGCAATCCATTGGCAAACGCTACAGTTGTCTTTAGCGGAGATGTTTCTAGCGAAGATTCTACGGGAACAGATGGTGTTTATAATGTAACAGTAGCTTCGGGACAAAATGTGACCATCACACCAACCGAGAATGAAAATGCTAGAAATGGTTTGAGTACGTTTGATTTGGTTTTAATTCAAGACCATATTAATAGAAGATTATTAGATTCTCCTTATAAGCGATTGGCAGCGGATGTTAATAAGTCAGGTTCAGTTACGGTGCTTGATATTATCGAAATTCAAGATGTCATTCTTAGAAGGACTCCTACTTTCGCAGACGTACCTTCTTGGGTATTTGTGCCAGCAGACCATATATTTACGGATACACTTGATCCATACAATGGAACAGTACCGACTTCTATCACGGTTGCTAGTGCTAGTGCTGCTGATACTGCTATGAATTTTATAGCGGTCAAAACAGGTGATGTTAGTTTAGATGCGGAAGCGATTCGATTACAAAGCGGTATTGCAGCAACTGATAGAAATAAAGATTTCAACTTCCAAGTGACCGATCAATTATTACAAGCAGGCACTTATGTAGAAATTCCTTTCAAAGCGAACAACTTTAATGACATCAGAGGATATCAAATGACTTTAGATATAGCTAAAGATTGGTTGACTTTTGAAAGCGTTAAAGCAGGGGCACTTGCAAATATTACTAAAGACAATTTCAGTTTTACAAATATAGCACAAGGACAGATTGCAACAAACTGGTTTGATGCGACTGCTCAAACAGTTGCCGACGACGCTACTTTATTTACTTTGATTTTCAAGGTGAATAAGACAGGGAATCAATTGAGCGAAGTACTCGAAATTACTTCTGATATGATTCAAGCAGAAGCGTATACGGATGAACTGTTTTATAAAGGAATAGATTTGGTCTTTGAAGAAAATTCAGCTATAGAAAAAACTTTTGAATTGCTTCAAAACAAACCAAATCCGTTTAGACATGAAACGACGATAAGTTTCAATTTACCAGAGAATGCTCCAGTAATGCTCCGATTCTTCGATTTTAGTGGTCGCTTAGTTCACCGGATTAAAGGAGATTATTCAAGTGGAATGAATCATATTACTATCAGCAAAAATGACCTTTCTGCGAATGGTGTATTGTATTATGAATTATCAACATCAGGCTTTACAGGAAGAAAGAAAATGATAGTATTAGACTAAAACATTTATATCAATTGTCGGTTATCAGTTGTCTCTTTAATTTTATAGGAGCAATTGATAACTGGCAACCGATATAAATGTCTATTTTCGGCTGAATACCAGCTTTTTATAGAAGCTCTAAAGACTAATCACTAACTTTGCCAAAAATCGATTAAATGAAGTGCCTAGATTTATCCAACATGGATAGAAACCTTTCCTTAGTCATCCACGATGACCAACTACTTCCTCGATTTTTCCAAGCATTATTAATAATTTGCCGATAGGTCTATGTCTCTATGGTTTTAATACCAAATTATATGCATAAGAAAATATACCTGCTCACTACTATGCTTTTTTTAAGTTATCTCAGCTTACAAGCTCAGATTACTTTAATGTTTCCCAATCAAGACATTCGATGTCAAGAAGCGATCACTTTTCCCGTTGTTGTTGAAAACTATGCAGGGGTTAGAGGTGGACAGTTTTCTATTAATTGGGATACAACTGCTTTAGATTACCTAGGCAGTACAAACGTAAATATAACGCCTGACCCCAATATCAATATAGATTCCATAGCGAATGGGAAATTAGCCCTTTCTTGGTTTAGTGCCGACTTGGATACCTTACAAGATGGGGACACTTTATTTACGCTAGAATTATTTGTCAAAAATGGTAATTTAAGCAATTTACCGCTTTCTTTATCGGATGATTTTGTACCTAATTTAATAACATTGTTTATTAATGATAGACTACAAGAACTACCAGCAAATATAGAAAATGGAACACTTACATTAATAGATGATACCCCTCCAACCATTACCTGTCCTGCAGACCGAACAGTCGTCAATACAGGCGGAAATAGCCCAGTTGTTATTACGGGACTAAGCCCTATAGATGTAGCAGATAATTGTGGAATAATAGCTACTTTAACCTACACGTTTTCTGGAGCGACTTCAGGAAGTGGGATGGATGATGCCAGTGGAATAGCTTTTGAGGTTGATACGACGGATATAACGTATACCGCTAGGGATGCTAAAGGGAATGAAGCCACATGTACTGCCCAAATAGTTGTCAATAGCGCAGGTGATGTTAGTACAGTTGGCATAGGATTAAATTCAGTTACGGCAGCTTGCACAGATACCGTTGTAATGCCAATTACGGTAAGTGATTTTGATAGTATTACCAGTCTAGGATTTTCCGTAGGATGGGATGTCAATACTTTTTCTTTTGCAGGAATAAGCGATTTTGCAATCGCTAGTATGATGCCTGCTGATTTTGAGATTACTCAAGGAAGCATTACTTTGGCTTGGACAGATACAACTGCTCAAACACTAACAAATCAAGCGACTTTATTTAACTTACAATTAGTACCTAAAACAATTGTTAATAATGCGCCTATTACCATTTCAAATGGGAGTGCAGCAAAAAATAATAGCGCAATACCTGTTGGTATTAGTGGACAAGGGACAATAACCGTTTCAGCAGATAATTTACAGATTGTTTGTCGAGATAATGTAGTTGCTGAACTTCCAGCAGGACAAACCCAAGCTACCGTTTCCGATATTGGTACAGGAATGATAACAGGTAATTGTGGAAATACTTCGATTACCTATACTTTATCAGGTGCGACAACAGGTGGAGGAGCAAATGATGCCAGTGGAACCCTGTTTAATATAGGAACAACTACGGTAACTTATATAGTAGAGAATGCGACGGATGAAACGACAAGTTGTTCTTTTTTAGTTGAATTAACGAGTCAGGCGCCAACTAATTTTACCTTAATTGCAGAAAGTAAAAGTGCAGGATGCGATGAGACAGATATTTCCATTGATATTAATGTGGCTGCTTTTGACAGTATTAGCGGTACAGAATTTTCTATTAATTGGGATCCTGCTGTTTTAAGTTATACAACTACAGATAATCAATTGTTCCCCACTGGTAGTTTTGGGCCTATAGATAATACCAATGGTCGAATCAATTACTCTTGGTTTGATAATTCCAGTGATGGACAAACTTTAGCGGATGGAGCGACCTTATTTACGATGCACTTCACTTCTAGTGGAGGTGGTGTCTCCCCTATTGAATTTTCTGATATACCCAATGCCATTGAAATAACCCAAAGGGATAATGGTGTTCCTGTCAGAATAGCTAGAGATTCTATTATTTTAATGGCAGGAACGGTAACGATTATTGATACCATTCCACCAACCATTTCTTGTTTTAATGATGTAGAATTAAGTCTTCCTTTAGGAACAGACAATACCGTTATTAATGGGATTGATTTTAGTAATCCAATGGATAATTGTGGAGTAGATTCCATTTTTTATACAATAAGTGGGACTACTTTAGGAAGTGGGCAAGGTTCAGCTAGTGGTGTAACTTTCCAAGCTGGCGTATCAACGGTTACTTATACCATAGTAGATAATGCGGGCTTAACAGGAACTTGCCAATTCCAAGTAACGCTTAATGCGCCAAATGCTATCAATGTTACCCCAACAGTAACGGATGCGGAATGTGGAGCTGAGTTATATCGAGTGGATATGATTGTTGATAGTTTTACGAATACAGCAGGTTTACAATTTACTTTTGAATGGGATAATACCATTTTAGAATATGCAAGTCGAGGCAATTTAGGATTACCTGAATTGGATGATAGTGATTTTAATGAAACGTTAGTGCAAGATGGACGCATTGGATTTGCTTGGGCAGATGATGGGTCTGTAGGAGAAACCTTACCTTCAGGAGCTATTCTTTTTAGTTTATTCTTTAAAGTAAATGGAACAGCAGGTAATACCTCGAATTTCACCTTTACAGATGCCATAGCAGAACGAGAAGCGAGTATTAGATTGAATGGTACACCTATTAGAGTACCGTTCATTGGGAATAATAATCAAATCACAGTAGTAGATAACCAAGCACCGATGTTGATGGTTGGTTTACCTGATACATTATTCAGATTTGTAGCAGATACTTGTGGGGTCACAAGAGATTGGGAAATACCAACTTTTGCGGATCAATGTACCAGTAATTTAACCTTGACCGTAAGCCCTCCAGAAGGAACTTTTTACGAGGTAGGTGACCATACAATTGTTTATACCGCAAGTGATGAATCTGGGAATAGTACGACGGAAAGTACTTTATTAATAGTAAGAGATACAACAGCGCCTACTTTAATAGACTGCCCAGCAGATATGACGATAATGGCAAATGCCAATTGTCAAGCGATTGCTACTTGGACAGAACCAACGGCGATAGATAACTGCTCAGATGCAATTATCATTGTTTCTAGTACGCATAGCCCAGGAGATGAATTGACAGGAACAACCACCGTTACTTATACGGCAGAAGATGGTTTTGGTAATCAAGCTACCTGTTCTTTTGTCGTAACTGTTGAAGGATTAACCCCTTTAACTTTTAATAATTTCCCTGGCAATATTACCTCCAACGAGACAGCAGGACAATGTGGAGTAGTCTTGGGATGGTTAGAACCTACCGTTTCAGGAGGATGTAATAGCAATAGCACAGATTCCATTACGGTAACTAGTACGCATCAACCAAGTGACTTTTTCCCTGTAGGTACAACTACGGTGGTTTATACTGCAACAAATCATACAACGGGACAAATGGTTGAACAATCATTTGTTATTCTAGTAAATAGAGTACTCGACCCATTATCACTGTGTCCTCAAGACATTGAAATACAAGCAGATGGAACGGTTATGAATGATTTTCTTGGTTTTATTAATGATGTTAGAACGGATACTTGTGGAAGTTATATTATTACTTTCAACGATATTCAAGTACAAAATGATTGTGGTATCATCAGACAACAAGTAGGAGGACCAACTAGTGGTAGTGAATTTACTTTTGGCACGGAGATGATGGAATTTATGGTCATTGATACAATTGGGCAAGATACAACTACTTGTATGTTCCAAATAAAAGTCAATGAAACAAGTGATTTAGAAGCGACTACTTTAGATGACCCAACTTGTGCAGGTTCGGATTTACGCTTATCTGTTAATGAATTGATAGGGGGAACTTACCAATGGTCTGGCCCAGGTGGTTTTATTGCCAATATCCAATCACCGACCATTCCAAATGCCATGACTCAAAACTCAGGAGAATACATCGTTAAGGTGATTTCTACGAATGGTTGTACCATCAAGGATTCTATTATGGTCGGAATTTTATCAGGACCAGAAGTATCCGCTATGGGAGATGGATTAAGTTGTTCAGGAGAAGCGGATACACTTCGATTATTTGTAAGCCCAGTAGGCGCTATTCCAGTGCAAAACTATTTTTGGAGATTTCCTAATGGAGATAGTACAGATTTTCAAAATCCAATAATTCCTGATGCAACGATTTCAGATGCTGGATTATATATTGTCACGGGTACTTCTAGTAACGGTTGTTTCGATATGGATACCGTGGTCATAGAGCCCGCAGGAATGGTGGTGCCTACCATAATGAGTGATGCAACTATGGATACGCTTTGTGCCAATTCATCAGTAATTTTAACAGGGACAGCTTATGAAGGAGCTGTGATTTATAATTGGATGGCTTCTTCGGAGGCAGGTTTACCAACTAATGTAGATGCCAATGTGATTACCGTAACACCAACAGCACCGGGAACTTATACCTATGCTTACACGGCTAATTTGGATGGTAATTGTATATCCGATACCGCTAGGATTACATTAGTAGTAGGGGATGGGACAGGCGCAATTACGCTAGGAAGCAATGGCCCGTTTGAATGTGCTGATCCTAATGGAACGATTAACCTTACGGCAATAGGAGGCACGAATGTCCAAACTTATGCATGGACAGGGCCAAACAATTTTGTTTCCAGCGAACAAAATCCGATTCTGCCAATCAGCAATGAAGCAGCAGGAACGTATACGTTAACTGCCACTTCTTCTGAAGGCTGTACTTTCACAGATAGTATAGCGGTTACGATAATGACCCAAGAAACAGAACCTATCATAACGGCTTCGACGGGAATAATAAATGCAGGCAATTTAAATGCTTGTGAAGCGGATGCCTTGATTTTATCAGGAGAAGCGATTACTGATGCCATTTATGTTTGGACTGGGCCAAATGGTTTTGCGTCTACTGACCAAGCGATAACTATTCCTAATGTGATGGAGAGTGATGCTGGAATTTACCAATTAAGGATTACCGTCAATGGTTGTACATCGCTTCCTGCTTCTGTATTATTAAATATTTTGACAGAGCCTACGGCGAATAACGATAGTATTAATGTTATCCGAAATCAGTCCTTGACTTTCAGTGTTACAGATAATGATGACTTGCTTCCAGGAACTGCATTTACCGTAACTCAGATTCTAGATGCAGATAATGGGACGTTAGTAAATAATAATGATGGCACCTTTACTTACACACCAGATAATAATTTTGTAGGAATGGATCAAATAGCTTATGATGTATGCTATGAAGATTGTCCTAATCTGTGTGATATGGGAGTAATGACTATCCGAACAGAATTTCCTTCAGAACCTTGTGTCATACCGACTTTCATCTCTCCTAATGATGACGGTTTCAATGATGCTTTAATCATTTCTTGTGTGGCTAATCCGCCTAAGGTTGGTAGTGAATTAATTGTATTCAATGAGTGGGGTTCAGAAGTATTTCGAGAATCTCCCTACCAAAATAATTGGCAAGGCACCTATAATGGACAAGACTTGCCTGATGGCACTTATTATTACATTTTTAAAGAAGATAATGATGATAATGACCCCAAAAAGGGATATGTCACCATATTTAGATAATTAGTGATTGGTGATTAGTGATTAGTGAGGGGCTTAATTCCTCACCAATCACCAACCACCAGTTATCAATCACCAATAAGTTATGAAAAGATTTTTGTACCTTTTCTTATTTGTATCCTTTGTTTGGACGACGGGGAATGCGCAACATGAAGCACATTATACCCACTTTATGTATACCAAGCAATTGATTAATCCTGCTTATGTAGGATCTAGTGGAATGCCTAGTTTTTTAGGATTATATAGAAAGCAGTGGATTGGTTTTAATGGCGCACCAGAATCTCAGTTACTGAGCTTTAATACACCGTTTTTTGACCCAAGAGTCGGGTTTGGTGTAGCGGTTTCTCGTCAAGTAACAGGTGATTTTGAAGAATTTTTTGGTAATCTATCTTATAGTTATGATATGATCAACCAAGATGATTTAAATTTGCGTTTTGGGATAATGGGAACTTTGAAGCATGTTGGACTAACGATTGATGGGCAAAATTCCGTTATTCGAAATCCCTCAGATCCTGTAGTTGGATTTATAGGAGGAGATGATTTTTCTAAAATTGGCGGAAATGTAGGAGCGGGTTTATATTTGAATATTAAAGATGCCTATATCGGTGTTTCTGTACCTAATATTTTAAGCAGACAATTAGGATCAGATGTAAGTCAGAGACCAGCGGATGAACAGCCGCACTTCTATGGAATGGCAGGAGCGATTATCCCCGTACCAGAATCTCAATTTAGTATTTATCCCAACGTACTATTTAAGTACACGGAGAATGCACCCTTTTCACTAGACATAAATTTAAGTGCCATTTATAATAATGTTTTTACATTTGGAGCGTCTTATAGATATGGAGAAGTGAATGGAGATTCTATCGATTTTTTAGCACGCTACCAAATTTCTCCAGCATTTGGATTGGGTGTTGCTTATGATTTGCCTATTTCGGATATTAGAGATTATAATAGTGGAAGTATTGAATTCATGATGTCCTATAACCTAGGAGGGAGTAAGAACCCTGATATGACAAATCCAAGATTTTACTTTTAGTAACGGTTAAAAATAACTTTCGCATTTTATATACGAACCCCAACTTTTTTTAAAACCTTGGAGTGTCTAAATGCCGAACTTATTATTTTGCTGTTATTTCGTATATTAGTTAATAATCATTAGATACAGCCGAAAATTTGGCTAATGGAATCGTGAAGAGTGAACCATTTTTCTCGTAAAAATTGAACTATCCATGAAAAAAATAATTTTACTTTTTAACTTATGTTGGTTAGCAGCAAACTGCTTAGTCGCTCAAAGTGCCTTGAGTCCAGACGTAAAAGTAGAAGTTAAAAATGAACAAACAGTTAATACTGGGGCATTAGAATTTAGTCCTGCTTTTTATGAGAATGGAATTGTTTTTATCTCTGATAATAAGGTAGGGCAAGACGACAATCGGTATACCGATGAAGATATTGCCAGAAAAACGGTGTCTATTTTTTTAGCGAGAAGAAATGAGGATGGCGCATTGAATGCAGCTGTCCCATTTGCGGAAGAATTAACGACACAATGGCACGAAGGCCCACTTACTTTTAATAAAACAAATGATAAAATATTCTTTAGCAGAAATGATTTTTTGGATGGGAATGTAGATAAGGCAAGTGACGGTGTCGTGAAGCAAATGATAATATCTGCGGATATGGCAGGCGGTAAATGGAGCAATCAACAGCGTTTGCCCTTCAATGATAAAGAATATGATTTTGTCCATCCTTCTATTAATGTCGATGATAATGTCTTATATTTTTCTTCTGACCGACCTGGAGGTTTTGGTGGTATGGACATCTGGAAAGTTGAAAAGAATGGAACAACTTGGGGCGTACCCGTCAATTTAGGCGCTGGTATTAATACGTCTAGCAACGAAGTATTTCCTTTTATTCATGCAGATGGCACTTTATTTTTTTCCTCGAATGGGCACGGCAGTATGGGAGGTGGAGATATTTTCTTCAGCAAACCATTTAATGGAGAATATGTCAATCCCGTCAACTTAGGTGCTAAGTTTAATACCAATTCAGATGACTTTGGTTTCATTATAGACCGAGACAAAAAAAATGGCTACTTCTCGTCTAATCGAGATGGTGGCAATGGACAAGATGATATTTATAGCTTTTTTATAGACGAAACCTTAGGCGAAGATATTTTTCAATATCCAGAGAACCATCCTGCTTACTTAGCATCTAATGGAGCAATCAATCAGCCTGGTGGAGGTAGTGGTGGGAATATTAATGGACAAAATCCTAATGCCTCAGGAGATGGTTTCGGAGATAAGGTGTTGACGCTATTTGTAGCTGACCGTTTAACAGGTACAGAATTAGGAGATGCCGTAATAGAATACGTAGATTTAGCGCAATTGACAAATACAGAAATTGTTACCGATCAAGACGGTAATGTGGTACAATTAATTTCTTCGGATGATGGTTCAGTTGTTACGTTATCCACTGTGGATAATGCTGTCAAAGGCACAACAAATGCAGAAGGTGCTTACGACTTAAAATTAGGTGATGGTAATTATTTGGTGAATATTACTAAACCAGGTTATAAACCCAAACAAATATTGGTGACGGCTAATAACCAAGAAGAAATATTGACTTTAATGGATAAAGCAGGTGATTGTAGCACTATCAATGGAATGGTAGCTAATGCAAGTAATAACCCTGTACCTGGAGCTAAAATTGCGATACAAGAAGAAGGGGATTTAACGGCATTAGATGTAACGACCGATGCAAGCGGTAATTTCTCTGTTTGTTTGGAATGTGGAAAAACTTATATTATTACGGTCTCTAAAAACGGTAAAAGTACCTCAGACAATATAACCGTAAGTGCCGATTGTAATGGTGGACAAGCGCAATCCATAAACTTTAACTTAGATGCTGGTGGCTTAGTAGGTGGAACAACTATTCGTTTGGAAAGAATTTATTATAATTTTAATGATGCTTCCATTCGACCTGACGCTAGAGACGAGTTAAACGCTTTAGTAGCTATCTTAAAGAACTATCCAACTTTAGAAATTGAAATAGCTTCTCATACAGATTCGAGAGGTGGCAATTCTTATAATAGGCAACTTTCTCAAAGACGAGCGGATAAAGTAGTCGCTTACTTGGTACAACAAGGTATTAGCGCAGGAAGGTTAACTCCAATGGGTTATGGAGAATCTAAATTACTCAACCAATGTAGTGACGATGTACAATGTAGTGAATTAGATCATCAATATAATAGAAGAACAGAAATAAGTGTTAGAGAATTCGATGATCCTATTGGCGTAGAATATGTATCTAATGCACCAGAAACAGTGGATAATGCACCAAGTTCTGTTACGAGTGGAGGCGGTAATTATGGGAGTAGTGATGGTGGTCGTTACCAAGTAGTTGCAGGTTCTTTTTCTAGTCGAACTAATGCAGATAATAGATTATCAAGGGTACAGCAATTAGGTTTTGATAATGCTAAAGTAATTAGAGGTAGTGGTGTTGCTAGGAATATTGTTTTAGTTAAATCTTTCTCCAATTATAATCAAGCAAGAGAACTAGCGGATGAAATAGAAAATGTCCATAATATTAATACTTATGTGAAGCGGAATTAGGAGTCGCTTGTTGATGGTAAAATAATAGAAAAGCCTTTGAGATGGAATGTCTCAAGGGCTTTTTTATTTGATAAAAAGTTCATGCAATTTAAGTTGCGAACTGGTAGCGCAGGATTTATCCTGTCCCGTTCCAAGCTAGCTGAAATCGTATCAAAAAACAAAAATAGTTTCTCCATTAATGACCAATCTCCTGATTGGATTGAAATACATAATCCTTCAGAAGCAGTTATCAATTTGACTGGATACTTTTTGAGCGATGAAGAGCAAAATCCTGGCGGTAACCTTTATGAGGTGACAATAAATGGTCTTTAAGGAATGTAGTTATTGCCATAATTAACGCTTTTGCCAAGGAACTGCACCAGATTGTCGTATATGTTCCTGTAGCATCATCCGTAGCTTTTTAAAATCCTCATCATTATTAGATGAAAGTGGTGTTGTTTCCAACATATCCGTTTAAGAAGTAGTAGGTTCGATTCATTTTAAATAGTTGAGTTTTTATGTGCTGCTTAAGAAATGGTTTTAATATTCCGTGTTTTCGCATTCAATAAAAAAAGTATCGGGTTTTCGATTACTGTAACAACTCTGCTAGAAAATCTGGGGAAATATTTCCTCCACTAATCACCGCAACTGTTAAAGCATGCTTTGGTAAACTAGCTTGTTTAAATAGAAATGCTGCCGTAGAAACAGCACCACTTGGTTCGCTCACTAATCGGTTATTGAATAGCATCACCCGCATCGATTTTCTGATTTCTTCTTCACTTACCGTAATAATATCATCCACAAAAGCCTGTATATGCGCAAAGGTGATATCGCCAATTTGAGTTGCCCGCATTCCATCGGCAATAGTCTGTTTTGTTTGACTTAAAGGAAGTTTTTGGATTTTACCTTGTCGGAAACTTTGTTGTGCATCGTTAGCTATTTCTGGTTCTACACCAATTATTTTGGTCGCTTTTCCACTTAGTTTTAAGGCAGCTGCAATGCCACTAATCAGCCCGCCTCCTCCAATTGGTACGAGCACTACACCAACCTCTGGTAGATCTTCAATAATTTCCATTCCAACAGTAGCCTGTCCTGCAATAATGGTTTCATCATTGAAAGGAGGAATCATCACATAATTGTGTTTAGTCGCTAATGCTTCTGCTGCGGCTCGCCATTCTTCTTCACCGCCACTTTTAAGTAGCACGACTTCTGCACCCATTGCTTTTGTATTGGCAATCTTTATTTCTGGAGCGATAGCAGGCATCACAATCGTCGCTTTTATATTTAGTTTTTGTGCCGCATAAGCCACCCCTTGTGCATGATTACCACTTGAAAAGGCAATAATACCCTGTTTTTTTTGTGCTTCTGATAGCGAAACTATTTTATTATAAGCTCCTCTCAATTTGAAGGCACCTACCGTCTGTAGATTTTCGGGTTTAAAGAATAATTGTCTATTAGGCGCACAATTGAGGGATTGGATTAACGGGGTACGAATGATTACGCCATTCAATCTTTTTTGAGCTGCATTAATATCGTTTAATGTTATCATGAGTGTATAGGATATCATTTATAGTTCATCGTTTAAATATTGGGATTTAAAATTGAAAGCTAAACAAAAGAATTAAAATAAAAAAAAAATGGAGCATCTTTATTTGGCGACTAACTCCCTTGTCGAAAAAATGCCTGCTTCATCTCGCAATTGAGAGATGTACTTACCTGTTGGCAGATTAATTATGTATTTAATTTTTTTAGAGAGACTTATGGAGTGAAGAAGAAGTTATTAGTTCAGGTAAAAAAAGGAGGAATGGTGGTAGTTTATAGGAAGTGGAGATAGAAGGGTTTTAGTAGAAACGATTGATTATAGAGCCTAAGCTCAATCTCAATTTCAAAACATCCTTTATTGAATTTTTGAAATTGAGACTGAGATTGAAGTTGAAATAGTATTTTATTGCGAAACAGGCACCAATTTCACCGCCTCCCCAGGTTGAATAAATCGCCCAGTTTCAGAAGTCGAATTAGTTCCAACGCCACTACCTTGCAAAATTTCGTAAACTTCAGTGGTAGTTAAAGTAGGATTAATACTTTTTAGGACACCAACCAAGCCCGCCACATAAGGCGTTGCCATAGAAGTTCCATTAAACGTTTTATACTCGTTTTTAGGAAAAGTAGAATAAATATTCACACCCGGTGCAGCTACGCCCATTGCTATATCATTGACATAATTAGAAAAAGTAGCTCGTTTTAGTTGCTCATCAATTGCACTTACTGTAATTACACCTTTCACATTAGCAGGGGCATAATTTTTAGCATTATCATTAGAATTTCCAGCCGCTACAATCACGATCGCTCCTGCATCATTGGCATATTTAATCGCCTTTTCATAAGACTTTTGTTTAGCAGGATTAGACCGACCGCCTAAAGACATAGAAATAACATCCACTTGATTATCTGCTGCTTCGATAATACCATCAATAATACTTTTTTGTGTTCCCATCCCAAAATTATTTAAGACAGGAATGCTACTGATTTGTACAAATTCATTATTCTGAGAAAAGGAAGCGACACCAGTTGCATTATTAGAAACCGAACCTGCAATACCTGCACAATGCGTTCCATGCCCTTGCACATCTCTATCATATTTGCTTTTGATAGATTTATAATTGCCTGCTATATCTTCGTGTTTGGCATCTACGCCTGTATCTAAAATGGCAATCGTGGCCTTTCGTTGTGGTTGGATATTGCCTTCTGCAATACTTTTATAAAATTGGTCAATGCCCATCGCATCAAAACCCCACATTTGTTCTAAACCTGGGTCATTAATTCCAAATCTTTTTTCAATTGGCTTCGGTAATTTAGTCACTTCAATCGGCGAAATTGTAATCACTTCATTTTCTTCTACCCAATCCACCATAATGGTTTTGTATAATTGCTGTTCAATTTCCGCTAAATTACCTAATTGGTTATCCGGAACATTCAAAACATAAAAATCGTCTAAATCAGTCAAGTCAGCTTTATTGGGATGAAAAGCTCGTTTATAAGTAATATTGTATCGGTCTAGCGTTGAGGCAATGTCTTCAATGGTGTTTCCTTCATAAATCTCAATCAAGAGCTCACCATCTTCATCTAACTTGGGCGTATTATTATTTTTGGTTGGAACAGTAGTTTCGATTGCACCTGTTGGCATCTCTGCTTCCGCTGCATTATTAGTACTTGCTTTTTCTGGAAAAGTAGCTTGAAGAATATCCATTCCTTTTGTGCCAATCATTCCGTAAAGCGCAAATAGCATCCCAAAAAACAGCACTTTATATTTTCTGAAAAAGCTGAAAAATTGAGAGACTACCCCTAAAACGACTAAATCTCTAAATAGAATAAATAGCTTATAAGGTAACTCACCTTGTGCCATGCCAAGGGAAATTAAGTAGGCAAAAAAGCCACCTAAAAATAGCTTGCTCATTTGGCGACTACGGCGCTTATTATCTTGGAGGTAAAACCAGCCAATCAAACCACTTAGGCTCACAAGGTAACTCACAGGATATAATAAATCTAACATATATTTTACTTTTTCAAGACTCAGGAAATAAATTTCCGAGCTTATTTAATTACTGAGTTTTTGGTTATTCAGTAATGTTACTAATGCTGTTTACAAAGAAACGCAATTTCCGCTATTGTAAATTACCTTTTTCCAGTTTACCTTCGTAAAATATCGGACGAATGGGGCAAAAAAATAGGCGAAATTAAGCTTAGATTCCCTTTTTGACTTAAATCAAAAACTCAATTACTTGTTACAATGTTTAAAAATATCAATTTTCTGCTATTAATAATTTGTTTTATGGCGGTATCTAATTGCACAAATCCTACTACAAATCAACCAACTATTGACCCAACGTCTTTTCACTTAGGCGTCATTAGTGCCTTTTCAGAAGTCGTCAATGCAGAGTTGAAACCATTGGCTTTGAGTCATCCATTAAGTAGCGAAGAAATGGCGTTATTTTTACCTGAAGCGACTAAAATAGCTGCTAAATATAACGTACAATTATACCTAGAAAAAGACTTAATTATTACTGAATTATTCCCTGCGGACGTCGCCAAAGACAAAGAAGTTTTGCTCTTATACCAAGGGCGCACTTTAGACCGATACTTAGCTATCAAAAGAGATAAATCAGACCTAACACATCATGGCATTTATAATAAACAAGAAGCTTTAGATGTTGCTGTTAGGTTTGGCAAATTGTTGGGTTATTCCTCAAAAGGTATTCAGAAATTAATTCAGGAAAATAGGTAAATGAGGTTACGAGGTAACAAGGTAATGAGGTCATGAGTTGAGCGTCCTCATAAACTTATTACCTCATTATCTCACGACCTTGTCACCTCGTAACCTCCACATTCATGAAAAAACTATTCAAAGATTTAAAAATAGTAGAACTAGCAAGTGTCTTAGCAGGTCCAGCAGTAGGACAGTTTTTTGCAGAATTAGGTGCAACCGTCATCAAAATAGAAAACAAAAAAACGGGCGGTGATGTCACTCGAAAATGGCGCTTGCCAAAAGAGGATAAGTTAAAAACCGAATCTGCTTACTTTCATAGTGTAAATTGGGGAAAGGAATCTATTTTTTTAGATTTAAAAGCAGCCGAAGACCATCAACTAGCGATAGAATATATCCAAACAGCAGACATCGTAATCGCTAATTTTAAAATGGGTTCTGCCAAGCCTTTAGGAATGGATTATGACAGTTTAAGTGCTTTAAATCCAAGATTAATTTATGCCAATTTAACTGCCTACGGAGAAGATAATCCTAGTCCTGGATTTGATGTGTTACTGCAAGCCGAAACAGGTTTTTTATATATGAATGGAGCACCGAATCAGCCACCAGTAAAAATGCCAGTTGCTCTAATAGATTTATTGGCAGCGCATCAATTAAAAGAAGCGATTTTGATTGCCTTATGGCAAAGAGCGCAAACGGGTAAAGGAGATTTTATTACCGTCTCCTTAGCAGAGGCAGCCATTGCGTCTTTAGCCAATCAAGCTTCCAACTGGCTCAATGAAGGCTATATTCCACAAAGAATGGGCACTCAACACCCAAATATTGCCCCTTATGGAGAAATATTTAAGACCAAGGATGGCAAAGAAATTATCTTAGCCATTGGAACAGAAAAGCAATTTGTGGAATTGTGTAATTGTTTGAATGCGAGTGAATTAGTGGAGGACGAACAATTTGCTACGAATGCCCAAAGAGTCGTTCATCGAACTGTTTTGCAGACTATTTTAACGCCTTTATTTTTACAATTTGACCAAGCAACTTTATTAGCTCGTTTTCAAGCCGCTAAAGTACCCGCAGGTGTCATCCGAAATATGCAAGAAGTTTTTGAATGGTCGATTGCGCAAGGAATGGTATTGGAGGAAATGAAAAATGGGGCAATTAGTAAACGAGTGAAGACAATAGCGTTCAGTTTTCCTAGAAGGTAAAACATAAAAATCATAATAATCAGCGAAATCAGCGTTAAAAAAAAATACGCAAACATAGACGCTATAGCGTTTCATAAATCCAAGCCAAAACCCGTTCCATCTCTTCCGTCCAAGGTTGAGAACTCCCTGGAATATGATTATTCATAAAACTGAAAATTAAAGGTTGCCCACTACGAGTAAATATGAAACCACTCAAACAACGGACATTCCGCATTGAACCCGTTTTTGCATAAATATAAGGTTCTGTAGCACTACCAAAATGATTTTTTATCGTACCAGAAACACCACCTACTGGAAAGATAGCCTGCCACCGTTTTTTAGGTAATTCCGCATAAATTTTTTCTAAAACATAGACCATTGAACGAGGCGTAAACTGATTATACCGAGTCAAACCAGAACCATCATACCAACCTAAATTATCAGGCGCATCTTTCAATAAAGAATCTTTAGCGAACTGAATGCCTTTGGCAATATTCATAGTATCAAAAATAGCATTGGACGCAAGTAGCATCAGTTGTTCTGCTAAAAAATTATCACTTACCTGCATCATTCGTTGTAAGACACTATCGGTTGGAATGCTATAAATAGTTGAACTATTGGCAGTAGAAGTACCAAAATTTTGCAGTAATTGGAGAGGACGATTAAGCGAATCCTGCAATATTTGCACAGCTAAAGAATCTGAGTAAATAAAAGGCAGTTTTTTATCTAAATCTTGTTGACCAACGGGTTGCTGGTTATAATCAATTAAGTTGTATTTTTCTTGTCTATAAAACCGAGCGGTGCTATCCCCTAAATCGGGATTGCCCTTAATTTTTGTGGTAAAAAAACTAGGCGTAATTTTAAAATTGCTACTTTCTTTTGCGCCTTGGATTTGAATGAAATTCCCATGAATCGGTAAACCTGCCAATTCAGGCTGAAAATAATAGGGATAATCATCCCACATCCAACCAGCACCATAACGAGCATCCATAAAATTATCAGGGCAGTAAAATAACTGCTCGGTTCGACTATTTAAAAAGTCAATAACTGTATGACTAGCAGGTAATAGCGGATTGAAAAGCGACGGGTCACCCGTTCCCCAAAAAATGAGCGAATCGCCTTGAATTTGGTATTTAATCGCAGGAATAGAATCGCCTAAAATTTTAGCAGTCGTATAAAAAGTGAAGATTTTAGTATTGGAAGCAGGGGTGAAATATTTATCGGCAAATTGTTCATACAACACCGTTTTTGAATTCGGGTCATATATTTGGAAACCCGTAAAGCCTTTATTAAAAACAGGAGAATTGGCGATTTGTTGATGTAGGTTTTTTTGTTCTTTTTTTGTAATTAATTTGGTGGTCGTACAAGCAGAAATGCAAAAGAAGAGACCTATAAAATAAAGGGGATAGACAAGATTCAGTAGGTTTTTCATGGAAAGGAATGAGACCTAAAAGATAGTATCAAAAGGAATTTTAATAATTACCACTTAGTCAATTAAGTTCATATAGAAAAAGCACTAAGGAATAACTTCTGCATTCTAATTGTTGACCTCCAAGCGTCTTTAAGACCTTGGTGCGTCTAGATGAGGAACTTATTTTTTCAACATTACTAAATAGATTTGTTACCCTTTAATAAATACTCCATTAAAAACGTCTTTTTCCGCTATTTTAACCTAAAAAATGAGTCCGTAACTGGGCTATGCACTAATTTTTTAAGCCAAACTATCGAAAAAATACGAATTTTACTATAGCACTTCTCAAAGGGTAACAAGTCTAATGAACTTAAATGACTAAGTCGTAGAAAAATGGAGGGTTACTTATAGTTTATTCATCAACTTACAAAGTCGTCGAAAAACAGCCAAAAGTGTACCGACACCATTTACTTTAACAGATTTACCTGTTTTTTCATAATAATCAAAAACAGGAGTTGTTTCATTATAATAAACTTTTAGTCGATTTCTGATAATAGATTCATCAGAATCATCTTTTCGACCAGAAGTTTTACCTCTTTCTAATAATCGCTTGACCAATTCTTCATCATCAACATCTAAAGAAATCAAAGCAGATACTGCTGACCCTTTACTTTTTAACAAAGCATCCAAAGCTTCTGACTGATGTACATTTCTAGGAAAACCATCAAAAATAAAGCCTTTAGCATCGGGATGTTCATTGACTTTCTCCGTCAACATATTAATCGTCACAGCATCTGGTACTAACTCTCCTTTATCAATATATTTTTTAGCCTCCAAACCAAGCGGCGTATTATTTTTTAAATTGAAGCGAAATAAATCCCCAGTTGAGATATGAATTAATTTATATTTCTTCAATAATTTTGCAGCTTGTGTTCCTTTTCCTGAGCCAGGAGGGCCAAAAAGTATTAGGTTAATCATATTTGAAACGATTATGTATTTATTGTTTTTGATAATTAAGTACCTAGTGTTAAATAATCGCCATTTTTGATGAGGCTATTTTTTCGTTATGCAAGGCAAAATTCTTTGCATAGCACCGATACGGTGATAATTTTTAACGTAGCAGAGCGGAAAAAGAGTCCATCACAAAATGTGTTGATTATTTGAGAGTAGGTACTTATAGTGGGCAAAAGTAAGTAAAATGGTTAAACTTAAGAAATACTTTCCAACATATCAACGTAAACATTTTCCCATTCGTTCCAGCCTTCCAATTCTGAAAAAGAACTATTATGCCATAAACTACAGAAAACACCATTGACCGATTTAACGCTATGGATAAGTTCTTGAATAACGAAGGTAGCTTCTTCTGGACTTAATTTTAAGTATTCTTTTAAAGTAACTTCCATAACTTGGAAGGGATGAATTAATAATTCAGTACTGGTTTCTGCGGCCAAATCATACCAATAAAAGGGCAGGGAAGTACCTGCTCTAAATCCAATATCCATGGCATAACCCATTGAATAATCGGCTTTAATGCCAACTTGAATTAATTGTCGATACGTTTGTGGGAATTGTAATTTTAGATAATGCTGTCTACTCCGTTGAATTGTTTGTTGGGTGATTTGAGCCAGTCGCTCTTTTTCTTTATCAATAATTAATGGATGACCAGCAGCTTGATAAGAAGGATGAATGCCTATTTTATATAAACTAGCAATAGTCTGAATTAAGGTTTGAAAAGGTTTAGCAGTTACTAAATTATTTTTATCATACACCCCATAATCTCCCAAAAGGAAAAAATAAGTTGGTTGTAAATTAAATTTTCGGTGGAGACCGTCTAACCAATCGAAAATTTGAAAAGGGTCTTGTTGAAAAAGGAAATGGGTTTTAAATCTATTTTTTAAGGAAGTAAATTGTCCTTGTATCAGGTCATTAAAATAACCACCAATAGTTCTTTTCCAGCCCTTATGTCGAAAAGCCCAAGCCATATCTATATCATAAGTCGGTGAAAATTGAAATTGTTGTTGTTTGAAAATAATATTTGGGAATTTTTTTTGTAAGGCTAACTTTAATTCAGCGACCAATAAATCAACGATAGGTATTTGCAAACAACCATTTTGATAGGCCCAGCTTTCAGAAGCAGGGAAGCGTCCATGTGTATCGGTTTGAAAAGGCAGATATTCTTCATATCGGGTTAAATGAAAGAAAATAGTAGCCAATAAGTCAAAAGGAAATACTGCATTGGGTACTGACACAGCGAAAAGGGCAGGAATTTTGTTATACCAAACAGGAAAGATGGGGTTATTTTTTAAGTTATTTTCAAATAATAACGTACTTTTAGGGAGTAAAAAGTCATTTGTTTCAAGCGAATTATTACTATAATTGAATTTGAAACCAGTATGATTTTTATATTGTTCGATATTTTTTGTCCATTCAATTTGTAGCCCTAGCCAATGTTCAAAGACTTGTTGACAAACATACTGCAGCCTAGGGGAATAAGCGATAGTATATAGTAGAACCTTCATTATCAGTAATTTAAGTTTGGCAACAACTAGAATTAATTGTTATTATTGTTTTTAATTTATATCTTGCCCAATACTAGTTATTATCCAAAATTAAGTAATCATAAAACATAAGTAGCGAACTATAAAACTTAAAAGTAAGCACTTATTTTTTATTAGCACGAATTAATCATGGCGAATAAAGAACAGAAAAATACCATTAACCCTGGAGAAATTACTACGATTCGTAATATTCTGATGGGGCAACAAATGCAAGAATATGATGGCCGTTTTGAAACGGTTCAAGAAAATATGCATGCATTAGAAGCAGCTTTAAGTGAGAAATTGAATGAATTGGAAAAGCAGACGGAGGTTAGGTTTCAAGAGTTGCAAAATGATATTTCAGAGCGATTTGATAAACTAGAACGCCTATTGATTGGTAATATTGAGGATTTACACCAGAAAGTAGATAAAGTAACAGGGGATGATAGACAGAAAATGGGGGAGTTATTTGCAGAGATGAGTAAACGTTTATTAGGATAAAGTAAAAGTATAGAGGTTTTCCCTATGCGTCTTTGAACCTTTGAACCTTTGTACCTTTACACCTCTATACCTTTATATATAATGGTCGCAACTTCACATAATAAGCAAGATGAAGAATTGCTTCATCAACTTCAAAATATACTTTTGAAAGATGATAGAGTAGCAATTGAACGCCTCCAAGAGACGATAGACGACCCCACGCTGCTATCGGAAAAAATTAGTCCTATTATAGAGGAAAGAATGATGTTCTTCAAAGAGGCTTTTCCAAAAGAATTTAAAGCGACGGTAGATAAGATGATAGAGGTTAAACTGAAAGCCTCTCAAGAAGAAATTTTAGATGTGATTTATCCAGTAATGGGTAAAATGATAAAAAAATATGTGAATCACCAGATTCAAATGTTGAAAGATAGTATTGATGAAAGCATTAAAAAAACCTTTTTTAGCAAAGGGATTTTGTGGCGGATAAAAAATTCCCTTTTTGGTATTAAGGTGAGTGACCAAGTTATCCATGACTTAAAAGACTATCAAATTGAAGAAATATATGTGATTCAACGGAATTCGGGTTTATTATTTGGTAGTGCCTCGACGGAAAATACGATAGACCAAGATGTGATTGCAGGGATGCTGACAGCTATTAAATCTTTTGTGGAAGATGCGTTTAAGAGAGAGCGAGAAGATTTAGAAATGATTCAGTATGGAACGTATAAAATTTTATTGCAGAATTTTTATTCGTATTATGTCGCCATAGCGATTAGCGGGACAATGACTTCTACCGAACGAGAAGATTTGGCCAATGAATTATTAACCTTTGCGGAAGAACATTTAAATAATATGCCCCCAGAGCCAGATGGTCAAATTTTTAAGACGATTTCAAGTGCTTTAGGGCAAGAATTTATAAAGAAATAGAAACATTGCAGTCAGAAAAAATAGATTATTGTTTATACTATTCAGAAGAGTAGAGATTAGAGACAATTTCATTGGGAGAATAGAGATAAAGACGGCTAAAATCAGCACATTAATCTCTGCTCTTCGGAATAGTCACTATTGTTTTTATTAAAGGTTTTATATGGTAGGATTAACCTGCTGTAAACAGTAAACTGAAAGTATATTTAACCACTTATGACAAGTAACTATTGGTGATTTCATCAATAGTTCAATGAAATTTAACAATCTAATGATTAGCAGAAAAGTAATTCTGACAGGAAGTTTTGGTGTTGGTAAAACTTCACTCTTTCGACGATTTATTAAGGGCAGTTTTAGTGAAAAATACATTACGACTATTGGCGTAAAAGTCGATAAAAAAGTAGTGGAAGTAAGAGGAGAAGAAGTCTCTATTTTACTTTGGGATATTGCAGGAGAGGTGAAACAAGACAAAGTACCAAAATCTTTCTTCTTAGGAGCGAGTGCCATTATTTATGTCTTTGATTTGACGAGACCCTCAACCTATAAAAACATAGGGGTTGATTTGAATATCTTGGATGAAATTTTACCAGATACTATTCTAAAAGTTGTGGGAAATAAAGAAGACTTAATAGAAGATAAGGATAAACTAGCTAAAATTAAAGCAGAAGTAAATGCTACGATTGATGTTGTGACTAGTGCTAAATCAGGTCATAATGTAGAACAGTTATTCTTCGATTTAGCAGCCAATTTTGTTGATTAGTAACGGATAAAAAACAAGTTCGTTACTAAGGATTCCAAATCCGATAGCTATCGAATGGAAGACATTTGGAGGTCTGTCAACAAGTTGGCAAAGTTATTTTTCAACCATTCATTTAGCATAAATATGCTTAAGGTTAGCTGGATAATATAATTCTAGTTTAGTTTAGGTATTAAACTAGAATTATATTAATTTAAATTTAACTAATTATGTTTTTTTTTGTTTTACAGTAGACTCTTTAGAAGACAAGAACCTCATTTAAATAACACTCGATAGCTAGAAATGATATTAATCAAACAAACTTTACTAATCAATAAAAATGCGGTGCTCTTGCATAGTTGTGATAGTTTGTTTGCGACCGATAATCTAAGAAATAGAAATATCATTCCTTATTTTCCTTTCCTAGAAAGTGTTTTTGATGACTTATTTAATCGCCTAAAAGTTGATGGTAGAGTAATGTTTACTGGAGTTGAAACGAAGCATTCTTTTTTGCCAGGGTATTATGATTATATTTTTAATTTAATTCGTAAGAATAAAAAGGAAGTGATAGAATGGCAAATTCTAGATAGCACGAATACTTATAATGAATTGAAAATAGTCCAACAAAACCATCATGAACAAAAGGCTTTTCCGAATCGAAATATTTCCGATTCTTATTAAGTGATTATAGCGTTCTTCTTACCAAATACTCCGTTTTTTATATTCTCCTTTTAACAAAAAAATTACTACTCGTTTTATGGGATTCAATGCAGTTTATTGTACTTTCGCAATTACTATAAACGAAATATATATAGTAGCAATGCTCAATTTGACTTTATCTATTATCCAGTAGCTTCCCATTACTAGATGATTTGACTAAAAATTACCTTAAAATTAACTAGTAACAGGAAGTTACTGGTTAATAGGGTTTTTCGATAATTTCAGTTTAAGCATTGCTAAGATATTAGTATTAATAATTATAAATAACTGAAGATGAGATTTTTAGCATTTATTGCCATTTTAGCTTTTACTGTTTTCGCTTGTGGAGCTGAGTCACCAAAAGAACAAAATTCAACAAAAAAACCAGCTGCCAAGAAAAAGAAGAAAGTGGATGGCGAAAAGGTTTATAAGCAATACTGTGTTACCTGCCATGGAGTATATGGAGATATGGGCGCAAGTGGAGCATTCAACTTAACAGAATCAAAGTTGACTGTGGATGAAAAAATAAATGTGGTGACTAATGGAAGAAATACCATGACGCCTTTTAAAGGTTTATTAAGCGATGCGAAGATTAAAGCGGTCGTAGAATATACGGAAAAATTGAAGAAATAAATTTCAGTTATCTGTTATCGGTTGTCTGTTGCTCAAATGGATAACCGATAATTGATACTAAATAATAAACGCTATACTGTGTCCAGGAAAACCTATAAAGCGCTAGGCTTAATGTCGGGAAGTTCGTTAGACGGATTAGATGTCGCTTATTGTGCTTTTAAGGTAGAAAAAAATGCAATGGACCAATTAGTCGTGCATGACTGGCAAATCCTAGAAGCAGAGACCATTGCTTTTTCGGAAGCATGGCAAGCTAGATTGAAGGAATTACCTACCCAAAGTGCGCTTATTCTCGCCAAAACGCATACTTATCTCGGTCATTATTTAGGAGATATGGTGGCTGATTTTATCGAACGTTATAAAATCAAACCCCACTTTATTGCATCTCATGGGCATACTATCTTTCATGACCCGCAAGGTCGGATGACTTTACAAATCGGCGATGGAGCAGCAATGGCAGCGATTACTGGTTATCCAGTCATTTCCAATTTTAGAAATCAAGATATTGCCATTGATGGAGAAGGCGCCCCAGTTGCACCAATCGTTGATAAATATTTACTGTCAGGACATGATTTTTACTTAAATCTTGGTGGTATAGCTAATATGACAGCGGTTTTACCTGATAAAGTATTGGCCTTTGATATTTGTCCTGCCAACCAGCTATTAAATTTTTTAGCCAATCAAGTAAATTTGGAATATGATGAAGGTGGGCAAATTGCTGCTTCTGGAGCAATCCTACCAGATTTACTAAAAACAATTAATCGAGCTGATTTTTATAGAAAATCCTATCCTAAATCCTTGGACAATGCATGGAGTAAAACAGCCATTTTAAGCCAATTGGAAGACGATAAAAAATTGATTCCTAATCAATTATGTACTTTGGTAGAGCATATTGCCTATCAAATTGCTTTTGCTATCAAACAGGTGATTCGGAAAGAAAACATTCAAAAAGAAAAATTATCTTTATTAGCGACAGGAGGCGGTGCATTTAATGTTTATTTGATGGAGCGTTTACAAGCAAAATGTAGGGAAGTTGCTGATCTAGAAGTCATTATTCCAAATCCAGATATTATTCAATTCAAAGAAGCGGCTTTAATGGCTTGGATGGGCGTGATGCGAGTAGAGAATGTGCCGAATGTTTTGAAAACGGTAACGGGTGCTAAACGAGATACTATTAATGGGGCAATTCATCAGGGATGGAAGCAGCTGATTTAAGTAATTCCCCACGAATTTAGACTTAAAAGAATCATAAAAACCGATATTTCAAGTCTCCAGACTAGGAATCATTATCTCGTCGTCTTCTGATGACTCTTGCTTAGAGAATATAAATGAATCTAATAATTAGCAAAAATAGCATTAGAAAATTACAACTCTGACGGATTATAAGCAGGTAACTCCGCCAACAAATCCACTCCATTTCTACCTAAAGAAGTAACTATTCGTTTAGCTTTTACAAAAGAATCCAGCCGTTTTTGATTAAAATTAGTAGCGCCAGCAATCAGGCTCTCGATTTTAACCCCAGCATCTCCAGAGGAATGAATAAATTCTCCTTTGCCCATATATATGCCCACATGCGTAATACGTTCTTTTTTGTCGGCAGTCGCTTTTCGACCAAAAAATAATAAATCTCCCGGTACAAGATTTTTAAGCGTTTCGTCTGTCTCTATTAAATTGCCTGTATGGACTTGTTGAGAAGCATCTCTCGCCAATTGCACCCCATTTAGATAAAAAACGGTTTTGGTAAAACCACTACAATCCATGCCTTTACCAGAAGTGCCACCCCATAAATAAGGTCGCCCTAAATATTCTTGCGCAGTTGCTAAAATATTGGTGGCATTCGGTGTTCTTGAAGCCAACCAAGTATCGTAATTAACCACCGCAATTGCTGGAACAAAAGCAGTTCGACCATCAGGATAGGCTACTTTTATAAATCCCTTTTCTTGACCAATCGACTTTAAAATATTACCAGCTACAAGGTCTGTAATTTTTTGTGCTTGCAGATTAGGTGTTTCATAACTAAAGCCAAAATCATTAATATATATAACTTTTGGCGCACTGATCCATTCTTTATAGGTTGATTCATCCACTTGGACAAAACCACCATGGTCAAGCCAAGCAATGTATTTATCAGGCGTCTGAATCAAGAACCAATTGTCTTTTTGTTGTAGAACTTTTATAGGTGTACCTAATAAAGATTGGGTGGCTAATTCCTGTGAATGTCCATTTTTAGAACGAATATTAGAGACAGAAACATTGACGATGCCAAAGGTTTTTGTACCTAAATTCTGAGCGGGTAAAACTTCCAAGCTATCTACAATGACTATATTTTTAGCAGCTAATTGTTGGAGGAAGTCAGCTTTGGCAGCAGGTAAATTGGTCTGCCCTTTAAGGACTACCTTATTTCCTAATGGACTTAATTCAATATTCCACAGAGCAACCCTTTTATCAGGGGCATAGCTGTTTTTAATAGCTGCCGAAATCGTATTAGCATCCTTTAATGCTGCTTGGTTATTGCAAGCAACCGTCAAAATGCCGATAAAAGATATAAAAAGAAACAATCTAGCAAACATATTTTTGGTAATTTAGCTTTTAATTAGCACGAAGGTAATCATTTTTTGAATTGTAGGGTGATGAGATTTGTGAGCTAATGAGTCAATGAGGGGTCTCATAACCTCAGCTCCTTGTTACCTTGTTACCTTGTTACCTCGTAAACCTCATGACCTCATAAAGCATATAAACTCGAAAATTTCACAAAAAATTAAACAACATGAAATCCAAACTATTATCCATTGGTATTTTGTTAGCCGTTATCCTTTTAACGAGCTTTATGATGGAAAAAACGAAAATTAAGCCAAACGTTGAACTCGATAAGATAACCTTACCAGATGGGTTTAAAATTGACATTTTTGCAGAGAATGTAAAGAATGCTCGGACAATGGTTCGTTCGCCAAAGGGAATTATTTTTGTGGGAACAAGAGGAGAAGGAAAGGTCTATGCCTTAAGGGATAACGATGGCGATAATAAAGCGGATGAACAATTTTTGATTGATAAAAAATTAGACATGCCCAATGGCGTTGCCTTTCGAGATGGCGCATTATATGTAGCAGAATATAACCGAATTTTGCGCTACGATAATATTGAGGACAACCTCGCTAATCCACCAGAACCAGTTGTGATTAATGATACGTATCCTTCTAAAAAGCATCATGGCTGGAAATACATTGAATTCGGACCTGATGGAAAATTATATGTCCCAGTAGGAGCACCTTGTAATATTTGTGAGTCAGAAGACGAGATATTTAATACGATTACTCGAATTGACCCTGATGGTAAAAATAGAGAAATTGTGCATAAAGGGATTCGAAATACCGTCGGTTTTACTTGGCATCCAGATACGAAAGAATTATGGTTTACGGATAATGGTAGAGATTGGTTTGGGGATGATTTACCTGCTTGTGAATTGAATCATGCGCCTAAAGATGGGATGCATTTTGGCTATCCGTATTGCCATCAAGGAGATACGCCAGATGATAAATTGGCAGGCAATCATACTTGTGATGAATTTACCCCACCTGCTGTTAAAATGGGCGCACATACGGCACCACTTGGATTGCGTTTTTATACAGGCAATCAATTTCCAGCAAGCTATAAAAATCGCTTAATCATTGCCGAACATGGTTCTTGGAATCGAAGTTCCCCCGTTGGGTATCAATTGTCTATGGTAAATGTAGATGGAGGCGCAACGACCAAAGAAATATTTGCGAGTGGTTGGTTGGATGAAGATGGAGAAGCTTGGGGAAGACCCGTGGATATTGAACCAATGCCAGATGGTTCTATTTTAGTTTCCGATGATTTTGCGGATGTGATTTATCGGATTTCTTATGGCGAGTAGTGCGATTTAACACATAGTCACATAGCGTGGTCACATAGTTCATATAGTTTTAACGAGTATGACGTACTTAAAAAACTATATGAACTATGTGCTTTTAACTATGTGACTATGTGTTAAAAAACTAAGCAAAAGCAGGCACACGTCGTTTCACCAATTCATACCCACCAAATAAAACGGCAGTAAATAATAGGTTACTAAGAATCGTACTTAAAAAGAAAGGCAATCCAGCAGTATAAGCCGCTATAATACCCACCAAATCTTTTGAATAAGCAGGAATCGCCCACCAACTTCCTAAATTAGTAATTAAAAAGAAAACTAGAGAAGTTAATAAACTGGCTATAAATAAATTTTTGACTTTTATTTTCTTCAATAATTTAGTCCCCATTAAAGCAATAACAATAATACTTAAATAAACAACAGGTACGCCAAACCAAGAAAAGCCTTCATAATAAGCGGCATAAATTGTATTGTTTAAAGCCACATCACTTATCCATAAAGCTAATAATGGAATCAGCACCGCTAAATAACGTTTGGAGAAATAAGCCCCACCAAATAATGCCATTGCACCAAGTGGCGAAAAATTAGGGATTTCCGTTAATGCTAAACGACTTAAAGCAGCAACTACAACAATGGTAGAAATAATGCCGAAACGAAGGTTCATTTTATCTTTCATACTATATTTTTAAGAGGTTAAAAAATGATAGTTAATCATTTTGTGGAGTTTTGTTATCAGTACCGCTTGACCTATAATTTACGCTTATAAAACAAGAAAGGTTTTACCTGATACTACAAAGGTAAGGAGAAAACTAATTGAATGGTAAAAATGAAAATGAAATATTTGAATTTCGGGAAGATTAAATATAAGGTTTGCTTTTGCTCACAGACCTCCAAGCGTCTTTAAGACCTTGGAGTGTCTAACGAAGTATTTATGGAGAGCCATTAATAACTTGCTCGCTTTCCTTCCAGATAATCTACATAATCCACACTTCCCAAGCGAAATTTGATGGGTAATTTAACCGCTTTCTCTAACTTTACTTCTATTTTACAGAAAAAAGCCAAGTCTTTGTAGGCGTAGGCAGCAGGCATTTGTTGCTGTTCTTTTTGCATTAAATTAAAGACATTTTTACGGCTTTCTTGAAAGGTAAACTGCTGAATTTGTTCAGAGAAATTAGTTTCAATAGATTGTGCCCTCAATTGTGTTTTTAACTGATGATAGCTTTGCAATTTATTGGCTGTTGTAATTTGTGCTAAAAGCAATTGGGTTAACAAACAGCAAAAAATAAGACCTGATAATTTTTTCATATAAAAAAGCAGCATTAAGGAACACAAGGAATCTAGTACTCAATGGTCAAGATACATAAAAAATAACTGAAATTGACTAACTTTGAGCGAATAGTAACGATATGTCAAGGCTAGAACGAACTTTACATATAAGATACTTAAAGCAAGACTAATATAATCAAAGCAAAACACATGGAACAACTGTTAAAAGGCTATAAAGTACTAGATTTTGGACGGTACATCGCCGCACCCTATTGTGCCTCTTTACTCGGACAAATGGGCGCAGAAGTCATTCGTATCGAACGACCAGGCGGGAGTGAAGACCGTTTTTTAGCACCCGTCACCGAACAAGGAGATGGGGCAATGTATATGCAAATGAATGCCCATAAAAAAGGTATCACTTTAGATATTGCCAAACCAGCAGGCAAAGCGGTTGTTCGAAAATTGATTGCGACGGCGGATATAGTCATTGCCAATTTACCACCCAAAACATTGAAATATTTGGAATTGGACTATGCTAGTTTAACGGCTATCCAAGCAGACATTATTCTAGTAACCAATACTGCTTTTGGAAATACAGGCCCTTTTGCCGATTATACTGGTTTTGATGGCATGGCACAAGCTATTACGGGTGGTAATTATTATTCAGGTTTTCCCAACCAACCGATTAGATGCACCGTAAATTTTGTGGACTTTTCGACTGCCTTAGCAGCTACTTTAGGTACGGTGGCAGCGATTATGCATCGAGAACGAGGCGGAGATGGACAAATTGTAGAGACTTCTTTGTTGAGCACGGCTTTGACTTTGAATAATTCTATGTTATTGGAACAGGCAGCAACGAATATTAATCGACCACCAAAAGGCAATAGAGGACAATTGGCTGGCCCAGCAGATTTGTTTAAAACAAAAGATGGACATATTGTAATGTCTGTAGTCGGTCCGTATATGTATAAACGTTGGATTCGATTAATTGGCAAGCCAGAATGGTTAACCGATGAACGTTTCAAAGACGATATGGCTAGAGGCGATAATAATGATATTTTATGTGCAGCAATGGGCAAGTGGTGTTTAGCCAGAACAACTGCCGAAGCATTAGCAGATTTAAAGGAAGCTAAATTGCCAGCAGGCCCAGTTTTATCTTTTCAAGGAGCGTTGGATAATCCAATGGTACAATCCATTAATCACCTAAATCCTTTGCCTTTTCCTGGGGCAGTCAAAGACCCTTTGGTGACGAATGCGCCTTTTAAATTATCAAAAACACCTTTGGAGAAATTGCGGCGTGCGCCTTTATTGGGCGAACATAATGAAGAGGTTTATAGCGAATTAGGATACTCTGCTAAAGATATAGTGGAATTAAAAGCAACAGCAATTATTTAATATGGAAAATATAGATTGGCAGAAGGTGGCTAAAATTTTTATGGCATTTGCTTTGGCAAATCTCACTTACGATTATTTGAGTGCAGGAATCGTTGATATTTATAAGACGCTTGGGATTCCGTTTATTGCGCTTGTATTGATTTATTTGGTGGATCGGCAGCGGTTGATGAAGGAGGAAGGGTGAATAGAATGTTAGTTTGTGTTTTTTTACTGCTTTAGAGCGTAGAAATAAAGTGCTACGTTTGATAGCGTTATGAAGAAGTTTTGCATCATTAGAAAAAGAAAAAATGAAACCAAGAATCTGGGTAAAAGAAATAAAATTTAGCGAAGGTCTTTCAATTGAATTAGAAAAAGACGAAATCATTTTATTTGTAGGTCCTAATAACGTTGGTAAAAGCGTATCACTTAAAGAAATCAATGGCAAAATTTCGAATAGAAAAATGAAATCTATCATTGTATCTGATGTGGAACTGAATAAAGAAGGAGAAGAAAAAGACTTATTGGAACATATAAAATCATCGGCAATAGTAAATGACCAAAGTAATCCCACAAATCCAACTTTACAAACATTTAAATTAAGTAATCAACAAAGTCAGATAAGTAATAGTTGGACAAATCATAAAAATGGAATATCAATTTTACAGGGGTACTTTTCAAATTTCCTGACAACTACTGGAAGACTTGTCGCAGTTAACCCTCCAAATAGTATTTCTTTTATTGGACAAGCACCTACACATCCAATTCATTTTCTTCAAAGAGATGATAAATTAGAAATTCAGTTTAGTAAATATTTTAATCAAGCATTTGAAACCGACTTGATAGTAAATAGAGGTGCTGGTTCGCGAGTCCCAATCCATATTGGTAAACGACCAACTCCTTCTGGTGATGAAGATAGGATTTCTTTGAGCTATGTTAAAAAAATAGAAGAACTCCCAAAATTACATGAACAAGGTGATGGAATGAAAAGCTTTGTTGGAGTGCTATTGAATTCATTTATTTCTCAATATTCAATAGTTTTAGTTGATGAACCAGAAGCGTTTTTACATCCTCCTCAAGCAAGATTACTTGGTAAAATGATAGGTAAAGAATTGCCTTACGATAGACAATTGTTTTTAGCATCTCATAGTGGAGATTTTTTAAGAGGTATTTTGGATTCGGGTTCTCAAAAAGTTAGAATAATAAGAATTGATAGAATTGCAGATAGAAATAAAATTTGTGAATTGAAACCGACCGAGATAAATGAACTATGGAAAGACCCTCTTTTAAGGCATTCCAATGTACTTGATGGAATTTTTCATAAAAAAGTAATTATCTGCGAGAGTGATTCAGATTGTCGCTTTTATTCAGCTATTCTACAAGCAGTAGTAGAAAAAAATAGTTTAAGTAGTCCTGACTTTATGTTCATTCATTGTGGAGGAAAACATCGGATTCCTCAAGTAGTAGGTGCATTGAAAAAATTAAATGTGGATATATCTGTAATTTGTGATTTTGACGTTTTGAACAATGTAAATCCCCTTGGTAAAATAGTAGAGAACCTTGGAGGAAATTGGAATGCTTTAAAACCTCAATGGAAAATTGTTAAAAATGCTATAGATAAAAAGAGACCTGAACTTGAAACTGAAGATGTGAAAAAAGAAATAAATGAAATTCTTAACAATATTTCTGACAGAATCTTTCCAAAAGCAGAAGCAAAAAAAATCAATTCAGCATTAAAGAAAATTTCAGCATGGAATTATGCTAAACAAGTTGGTAGTTCTTTTATCCCTTCTGGAGACCCAACATCTAATTTTCAAAATATAAATAAAGAATTTAAGAAAATTAACTTATTTATTGTTGAGGTGGGAGAATTAGAAGGTTTTTGCAGAAGTATTGGAAACCATGGACCGAAATGGGTAAACGAAGTTTTAGAAAAAGAATTAAAAAATGAAACCGAGTTGCAAAACGCAAGGAACTTCATTAAAGAAATAATAGAAAATAATGCATAACAAAGCATGGGGGTTAGCTGCCTTATGCGGGCTGCCAAACATCCATTTGGAACGTTATTTTATAAAAAAATACCAATATTCAGCCAAGAACCTCCAAACTCCGCCGCCAATAAAAATAATACCCCAACCCGAAAGCCCCAACCAAACTAAGCCCGACTAACCAAATCGGCACCGTCTCCACTTCATTCAAATCAACACCCAAAACACCCTGCTGATGCCCATATTGCAATAAAATCTGACCGCCATTATAAGCCAAATGCGCAATAATCGGTATCCATAAATTCCGAGTCCAGACATATAAATAGCCTAAGCCTGCGCCTAAAAAGACCCTAGGAAAAAAACCTTGAAATTGAAAGTGAATAAAGCTAAAAATCAAGGCGGTTAGCCAAATAGCGATATGCGAATTTTTAGTCCCTTTTTCTATATTTTGTTGGACAATCCCTCTAAACAACAATTCTTCACCGATGGCTGGTAATAAAGCAATCGTAAATAAATTAAAGAATAATTCGGAAGGCGCATTCACAAAAAGAAGTTGTTGAATGGTATTATTAATGAGGTTTTCTTGGTCGATTGCCCATTGTGGAATCGGTAATTGTTTATTGATAGAAAAAATGAATTGCACTAAAGGAAAAGCCATTAATAATAAGGCAGCACTTGCTAGGCTAGGCATTAACTTTGGCGCTTGTTCCAAGTTGATAGCTTGTCGCCAATCTTTTTTATAAGTCATCCAAAGGAAAGCTAGAGAAGGTAAGATGAAGGTGCAAAAATGGCTAATACATAAAGCAGTTTTGAGGAAATTTTTCTCTTTAGTTGTTGTGTTTTTTGTTAGTCCTTGTACCGTTTCCATATAATCCATACCCATGATTTGCCCTAAAAATTGTACGAGTAAACCAGCAATAAAAGTACCTAAGAATGCTAAAAAGAGGATTAAAACCAAGCGCATAAAAATGGCATGACTAGAATTATCGTTAGGAGCTATTTGGAAAGTATCCATTAAGGAATGGTTGTATATTGAAGTATTAGTGGTGGTTAGTTTGTTGCTAGTTGTTAGAAAAACGGACAACTAATAACCGACAACTGACAACCGTTTATGTTTTGACCTTAAAAGTATAATATTTCTAGTATAATCAAGACATTTCTTTAATGTTTGATTAGCATTTACGCCTATTATTCTTTAAATTTGTAGGGTCTGGGTAAACCCAAATTCTATTGACACTTACAAGGCCAATACTGTGAATAAAAAACACGAGTCCTTAGAAAACTATTTAGAGCGTTTAGAGCAAGAGGCTACTAATGAACTGCAAGAATTTGTGGAATTACACCCGTCATATTATTCAACAGACCACTTATTAGATTTGCGTCGTCAATGGTTGAGCGAAATGCAATTATTTCGACAGATGCAAAAAATGAATTTGACTATTGGAGCTTGTGCGCCAATATGGTTATGTGTAGGTATTTTATTTGCCACTTTAGACATGGAAATCTTAACCGTTATCTCCTTCTGTTTATTCTCCGTATTTTTATTTACTTTCCTAGTTGCTTCCTTTGTCGTAAAAAAGAAATTCAAAAGTCGAGGTTACTTAGAATATATTGGCGATTTATTAAAAGATGAATTGCAATTAAGAGGTATTCGAGTACAAAAATTTGACTACAAAAAGAATGGATAAGCCTTTTCTTATTCGAAATTTAGACCCATTAGAATACCCTTTCCTTAGAGAAATGTTTTATGCCGCACTTCATGTTCGGGAAGGTGACCCACCTTTTCCAAAATCCATTATTGATACACCAGAACTAGCAAAATATATTGCCAATTGGGGACGGGCGGATGATATTGCTTTAGTGGCAACACAAGCCGGACAATTAGTTGGTGCGGTTTGGTGTCGATTATTAAAAGTAGCAGAGAAGGGATATGGATATATTGACGATAGCACACCCGAATTAAGTTTAGCCATTCAACCTGATTTTAGAAACAAAGGATTGGGGACGCAATTGATGGAAAAAGCTTTTGAAGCATTAAAATCAAAGGGTTTTACTCAAGTTTCCCTAAGTGTAGACCAAGACAATCAAGCCGTTAATTTATATTATCGGTTGGGTTTTGAACTAGTAGCCGAAGTAGAAACAGCCTTTACCATGAAGAAAATACTCTAAAACAGCAATAACTTACCCATTTTCCTTTTAGTTTCCCTTTTTGACCCTATTTTTGTGAAAAGCTATTATTTTTTTGGAAGTATTCCTTAAAGTTAATGTACTAAACTATTTCATGGTGAGCATTAGATTTTTAGCTTAAAAAATTGTTTTATTGATATATTGTTGGATGACAGTAACTTAAGTTAAGTTGTACTCAACCTAACTTACTACCTTAATAAAATAGATTTGGACACAGAGTACACGGAGAAGACACAAAGGTCACTAAGTTATAATATTCAGAAAACCAATACTTTGTGTTCTCTGTGTTTCCTTTGTGTTCTCTGTGTCCTAAAAAATGTCCAGTAGTGAGTCCACCTAAACAATGAACCATATAGCAATATAACAATGAAACAATATATACTACACCTACACAAAACTATCAATAGGCAATGAGTCAAAAACAATTTTTACAAGACATCGAAAAAGGGTATACTTTTAAAGGGAAGTCTATCACCTTAGGCGCAGCCATGCTCAATGGAGAAACACAGGCGAATGCCTTAGTGAAATTACCTTTGCGCACGTTAAATCGGCATGGATTAATTGCAGGGGCAACAGGTTCTGGAAAAACAAAAACTTTACAAATTATAGCAGAGCAATTATCTGCGAATAGTGTGCCTGTTTTATTGATGGATGTGAAAGGAGATTTAAGTGGAATTGGCGTGCCAAGTGATGGACATCCAAAAATTGACGAAAGACATGAAGCGATAGGCATTCCTTTTAAGGCCGGTAGTAGTCCGATTGAGTTTTTATCGCTCTCTGATGAACCTGGTGCTAAATTAAGAGGGACGGTTTCTGAATTTGGTCCTGTTTTATTTTCCAAAATCTTAGCATTAAATGAGACCCAAAGTAGTATCGTCTCCGTTATCTTTAAATATTGTGATGACAAAAGTTTGCCCTTATTGGATTTAAAGGATATGAAAAAGACCTTGAGTTTTGTGATGGACGAAGGGAAGGACGAATTTCAAAAATTATATGGTAGAATGTCTTCGGCTTCTATCGGTGCGATTATGCGAAAGATTATAGAATTGGAACAACAAGGGGCGGAACAATTCTTTGGAGAGCGTTCTTTTGAAGTAGATGATTTATGTCGCTTGGACGAAAATGGAAAAGGAATGGTATCGATTATTAGATTGACCGATATACAGGATAGACCAAAGTTGTTTTCTACTTTTATGCTACAAATATTAGCAGAAATTTATGCGACTTTCCCAGAAGAAGGAGATATAGAACAACCGAAGTTAGCTATTTTCATAGATGAAGCGCATTTAGTTTTTAAAAAAGCTTCTGATGCATTATTGGAACAGATTGAGTCGATTATTAAATTAATTCGGTCTAAAGGTGTTGGGATTTTCTTTGTTACCCAAAATCCAACGGATGTACCTGATGCCGTATTAGGGCAATTGGGTTTGAAAATTCAGCATGCTTTAAGAGCGTTCACCGCAAAGGACAGAAAAGCGATTAAATTAGCCGCACAAAATTACCCACTTACGGAGTACTATAATGTCGAAAAGTTATTAACAAAACTAGGAATTGGAGAAGCTTTAGTAACGGTCTTGAACGAAAAAGGGATTCCAACGCCATTAGCACATACGATGCTAAGAGCGCCACAATCTCGGATGGATGTATTGACGGAAATGGAAATTAGTGCCATTTTGGGCAAATCCAAATTGATTAAAAAGTATAATGAAGTGATTGATAGAGAAAGTGCTTATGAAATGTTGACTGAAAAAATTGAGGAATTTCATAAAGAGGAGCATCAAGCAGAATTGAAAAAGCAGCAAGAAAAAGCGAAAAAATCTAGGTCTAGAGGTCGAGGTCGAGCAGAAAAATCTACCTTTGAAAAGATAGTAAATAGTACAACGACTCGTCAAATTGGTCGAACGGTGGCAAGAGAATTAACTAGAGGATTATTGGGCGTTTTAGGAATTAAAACAACTCGCCGAAGAAGTAGAAAATCTAGTTGGTTTTAATCGTTTTTTTTCTGCTTGTAGGCATAAAATAGCATTAATGCGCCAAGAATGAGTAATAAAATATTTCCCCAAATATATCCTTTCCCATAGTTGGTTAGTTGATTATAATCAATGATGTAAAGTGATATTCTAGATAAAGAAGCAAGACAAAAAAGAGAACCAATAATAATTAGGAAGTACTTCATTAAGGAAAAGTATTAAAAGCCAGATAAGTTTTTCATTGACTTATCTGGCTTTCTCATAATAAGAGTTATTTTCTTACAACCGTAGTAGTTGGCGTATAGATACCAAAAGTGATGGCATTCAATAAACCATCAACAAAGGTATGCTCAATAGTTACTTGATAATTTTCGGCATCTCCGGCCATTTTAACAGGATCGGATACATTTAATGGAGCTAAACCATAAATTAAGTAATGATTTTTTTCTTTTACTTCTACGCCAGTTTGAGGACCACTACCCATAGTGTAGGTATAAGTAAAACAAGAGGACATGGAAACAACAAGCAAGCTAACTAGTAATACGTTAGAAATTAATTTTTTCATTTTTTAAGGTTTAAATTTTTCCTACTCGTAAGGCTTTTCGGATTCGCCTCCCTTAAGTGGTTTCTAAATTCCACTCCATTTAAGGAGAGGCAAAAGTATATGAAAAATTACTTTATTGCTATTAATAAGTAGTTTAAAATCTAATAAGATTCCTTCTCATTTGGAAACTTACCAGCCTTCACATCTTTGATATAATCTTCCGTTGCGCCTTTAATTACATCAAACAATTCCACGTATCTTCTTAAAAAACGAGGTTTAAATTCTTTGGTAATACCCAACATATCGTGGGTTACTAAGACTTGTCCATTTGTTCCCTGACCAGCACCAATACCAATAGTTGGAATTTGAATACTTTGAGAAACTTCAGTTGCTAAATGAGCAGGAATTTTTTCCAAAACCAACCCAAAACAACCTAACTCCTGCAATAATAGCGCATCTGATTTTAGTCGAGCAGCTTCCTCTTCCTTTTTGGCTCGCACCGTATAAGTACCAAATTTATAGATAGATTGCGGCGTCAACCCTAAATGTCCCATAACAGGCACACCAGCAGATAGAATTCGTTTAATAGACTCTGCAATTTCTTCTCCACCTTCCAATTTAACGGCATGTGCACCAGATTCTTTCATAATGCGAATGGCAGAATCCAAGGCTTTCATAGAATTTCCTTGATAAGAACCAAAGGGTAAATCTACCACAATTAAGGCTCTTTTGACCGCACGTACTACAGATTGTGCATGATATATCATTTGGTCAAGGGTAATTGGCAAAGTCGTTTCGTGACCAGCCATCACATTAGAAGCGGAATCACCAACCAAGAGGACATCTATGCCACCTTCATCTAATATTTTAGCGGAAGAATAATCATAAGCCGTTAGCATGGCAATTTTTTCGCCTTGTTCTTTCATAGACCGCAAAACGTGGGTCGTAATTCTTTTAACATCTTTTTTGTGTATGGACATATTTTTGAGTTGCGAGTTGCAAGTTGCGAGTTGTACTAGATATAATATAAAAAGTAGAACATACAACTAGAAACTTTAATGAGTGATTTAAAAGTTTTGCGGGAGTTATTCAAAATAAGGACGAAAGTAGGAAAAGAAAGTGACTCTGTAATAACATAAAAATGAAAATAAAATAGAAAAGGAGGATAAAAAGCGTAAACCGCCTTAACTGTCGGGAAAGCATTCTACCTTTTTGTAAATTTGTGGACGAAGATAGGTAACTATTTTTGGATACTTTAGACAATAATTAGCGAATTTCGTGGTTGGATTGTTGACTTTAGTCAACGAGTATTTAAGCTAATACATTGACTAAAGTCAACAATCCAATATAGCCCAATAAAGTAATTATCAATAATTTTTATGAAATATAGCTTAATCACCTGTTGCCTATTTTTTCTTTTCTCCTGTTCTAACGAATTTGAATTAAATGCACCTGCCAAAGAAATCCCGATTGTCTATGGCTTATTGTCAAGGTCAGACGAGGTGCATTATATTCGAGTAGAAAAGGCATTTATTGAGGAAAACACTTCTGCTTTGGAATTAGCACAAGACCCCAATGCTTTATATTTTGAGGATGTCCAAGTAGAATTAGTTAGAGAAAGTAGTGGAACATCTTTTTTATTAGATAGAGTAGATGCGAGTCAATTAGGGGTAGAAAGAGAAACGGGGATTTTTGCAACAACGCCAAACATCCTCTATAAAATTGACGCCAATGAGTTGAATTTGCAAGAAGAAGAAATTTACCGATTAAATATTCGCAGAGCAGCAGATGAATTATTGACAACTGCGATTACCCCAATTGTAGGAGATATACGGCTTAATCGACCGATTCCTGGCGACCAAAAACCACCATTACGAATTATAGTAGATGATGAATTAACGATTGTTTGGGCAGCAGATGAAACAGCCAAGCTATTTGATGTGACGATGATTATCAATTATGAAGAATTTAATCCAAATGAACCTAATTCTGTGATACAAAAGTCTTTAGAATGGGCGTTAGCTAAAAGTGTGGAAGGAATAGATGGCCCGAATCGTGCAGAACCAGAAGGCATTGAATTCTATCAATTTCTAAATGGACATATAGCCGTTGACCCAAATTTACAAAGAGTCTTAAAAACAATTGATATCAGTATTGATGCAGGAGGGGCAGAATTATTTAATTATATTAATGTAGGGCAGGCTAATACAGGCATCACTAGTGCCCAAGTAATTCCCAATTACACGAATTTGTCAAGTGGCTTAGGAATTTTTGCCTCTAGAAATACACTTTTAGAAACAGGCTTCGTTGTAGATGCACAGACGAAACAGGAGTTGCGGAATAATGATTTGACGAAAGACTTGAACTTTAGATGATGCGAACGGTTTGAGCAATTGTATTGTCTGTTTATGTAGAACGTCAGCAAATAAATTAATAAATCCGTTGTCCTTTAATTATCCGTTGTATTAATTTTCTACAGCGGATAATTAAAGGACAAGGGATTATATTTTTTTTATTTACAAAATACATAGTAGTTATCTATTCTATTCTTAGCTGATTATCTATTGGTCTTTAGACGAGGGATAATCGACCGACAACTGATTTTACCCAATAATAACCTGCTTACATCTAGAAATAGCCTAAAAAAGGTATTTCTATGATAACCAGTTGGTTAATTTGTTTTAAATATATATATTCGTCGCATTTATTTGGCGAAATTTAAATAAAAGATAGGCTATTTTGTTTTCTAAATATACTTGCTATATTTGCGCCCCTTTAGAAAACAGGATACACAAAAATAATTCTTTAGGGAATTAAAACTGAGAATGAACAATCAATTAACACCAGAAATAATAATCGGGATTATTACAGCCTATTTTGTGCTGTTAATGATCATCTCTTATTTCACGGGTAGGAATTCAGATAATGCAGACTTTTTTGTTGCTGGACGCCAGTCGCCTTGGTATTTAGTAGCATTTGGTATGGTCGGTGCTTCCTTATCGGGGGTCACCTTTATTTCCGTTCCAGGCTGGGTGGAGGCGAGTCAGTTTTCCTATATGCAAATGGTTTTTGGCTATTTGTTAGGGTATGTAGTGATTGCTACGGTGTTGATGCCGATGTATTATCGGATGAATTTAACCTCCATTTACACTTATCTAGAAGACAGATTTGGGGTGTCTGCCTATAAAACAGGCGCTGGTTTCTTCTTACTTTCCCGAACGATACAAGCTTCTTTTCGATTATACTTAGTGGCGATTGTTTTGCAGCAATTTGTCATGTCTGCCTTTGGAATTCCGTTTTGGGGAACGGTAATGATAACGATTGTTCTTATCTGGATATATACTTTTCAAGGAGGTATCAAGACGATTGTGGTGACGGATACGCTACAGACTTTCTGTATGTTAGCTGCGGTAGGATTGACTGTGTGGGCAATTAGTGACAAATTAAGTCTTTCTTTTGGCGAGGTTTTTAATACAGTTAGCGACAGTCAATATGGACAATTATTCTTTTTTGAAGGTGGTTGGAGTGACCCTAAAAACTTCTTCAAACAATTTTTAGCGGGTGCATCCATAGCGATTGTGATGACGGGTTTAGACCAAGATATGATGCAAAAAAACCTGAGTTGTAAAAACATTGGGGATGCACAAAAAAATATGTTTTGGTTTAGTGTAATCTTAGTTTTAGCTAATTTGCTCTTCTTAACTTTAGGGGTATTATTATTCACTTATGCCAACCAAGTAGGAATAGATATTCCTGAAAAGAAAGATTTATTATATCCAACGATAGCACTACACCATTTATCTCCTACCATAGGCATCGTCTTTATTTTAGGTTTAATCGCAGCAGCTTATTCTAGTGCGGATTCTGCTTTAACTGCTTTGACGACTTCTTTCTGTGTGGATTTCCTAGGTTTTGAAAAAAGTGAGGAAGCAGAAGCGGATAAGAAAAAAACGCGTTTTAAAGTACATATTGGTTTTTCTGTAGTCCTCTTTTTTGTTATTCTTGCCTTTTGGTTTATTAATGACGATTCCGTTATTTCTGCCATCTTTACTGCAGCGGGTTATACTTATGGCCCCTTATTAGGTTTATATGCTTTTGGTTTCTTTACGGGACGTAAGATTGTGGATAGATTTGCGCCTGCGGTTTGTATTGCTGCACCCATCTTAACCTATATCATTAACGCTAATTCAGAATTACTTTTATTTGGGTATAAATTTGGATTTGAATTATTGATTTTGAATGGCTTATTGACATTTTTAGGCTTGTTGGGTATTTCTTATGCTACTGTTCCTAATCCAGAAGATACTCAAATTACAGAATAGCACTTATCAATTCTTTCGTATAATCCGACTGAGGATTTTCATAAATTTTATCAGCATCCCCAATTTCCACCATCTTCCCATCCTTCATCACCATAATTCGGTCACTAATAAACTGCACAACCGAAAGGTCGTGTGAAATAAAAATATAAGTCAACTCAAATTTTTCCCGCAAATCAATTAATAAATTTAAAATTTGTGCTTGGATAGAGACATCCAAAGAAGAGACACATTCATCGCAGATAATAAATTCAGGTTGCAAGGCTAAAGCACGAGCAATACAAATTCGTTGTCGTTGCCCACCAGAAAATTCATGAGGAAAGCGCATAAATTGGTCGGCACTTAAACCAACCGTTTCTAATAATTCAATCGTTTTTTCTTTATACTGTTTTTCATTCTTCCAAAGTCGATGGACTTGCATCGGTTCCATAATCGCTAAGCCAATAGGTTGCGTAGGATTGAGGGAGCTATAAGGATCTTGAAAAATGATTTGCATCTTTTTACGGAGTGTTTTCCAAGCATCCTCGGCTGCGGTTAATAAATTCTGTTGATTATAAATAATTTGACCAGCGCGTGCTTTTTCTAAACCTAAGATAGTCCGCCCCAAAGTAGACTTACCACAACCAGATTCACCGACTAGACCAAAAGTTTCCCCTTTAAAAACGTCAAAACTCACATCGTCAACTGCTTTGACAAAACTGGTTGTTTTACCCCAAAAGTTCTTTTTTGCGGGATACCAAGTAGCTAAATTTTGTACGGTTAGAATAGGCTTTCCAGTATATATCTTTTCTTTTCTAGCGGCAATACTTTGGGCATCGACTAGCGCAGGCGTTTCGATTTTTCCTGTTTCAAATCCTTCAACCGTTGGTAGTCGTTTTAAATGCTGATTAAGAGAAGGACGACAAGCCAATAAGCCTTGTGTATAAGGATGTTGTGGATGATTAAAGATAGTATCGACTGTTCCATTTTCTACTATCTTTCCCTTTTTCATCACTAAGACTCGGTCAGCTATAGATTTTATAACCCCTAAATCATGAGAAATAAATAGAATGGATAGTTGATAAATGGCTTTTAATTCATTCAATAATTCTAAAATACCTTTTTGTACCGTTACATCCAAAGCCGTAGTTGGTTCGTCTGCAATCAATAGGGTAGGGCGACAAGAAAGCGCCATGGCAATCATAATCCGTTGCTTCTGTCCACCCGAAAGTTGATGCGGATAAGCCGAAAAAATTCGCTCTACATCAGGTAATTTTACTTGCTCAAATAATTCTAAGGTTGTCTTTTTAGCAACCGAAAAAGTCGTTTTTTGATGTAATTGAATGGCTTCTATCACTTGTTGTCCGCAGGTCATCACAGGGTTTAAAGAAGTCATGGGTTCTTGAAAAATCATGGCAATTTGACTACCTCTAATTTGTTCAATTGTTCCTTTTGGTAATTGCGTGAGGTCAATAGGTTGACCATCGTTAGCCGTATGATTTGAATCGAATTGTATCTCCCCGTATGGGACATCCGCTATTTTAGGCAATAACTGCATAATAGACAAAGCCGTAATACTTTTACCAGAACCAGATTCGCCTACGATACCAATGGTTTCGCCTTTTTTTAGCGTAAAACTATTATTATCGACTGCTTTTAAAATGCCACTTTCCGTTGGGAAATGGATGGAAAGGTTATTAACTGCTAGAAGGGTGTCGTTCACGTTAGGATGTCTTTTAAACTAAGAGAAAGATGAGGTAATACCGTTGAGGGGATGAGTTCTGTTTCGGAAACTTTCTTAGTTAATTTAAGCTTTCCTTTTTTATTATCAATATGCGTAATTACGGGTTGCCCTTTTTTATTTCTAAATAGAAGTTGCCCTTTAATAAGTAGGAAGGGATCCTTACCTAAAATACGGTCAAAATCCGCATCATAAGTGGGTAAGGAAAAAGGAATATTTTGTTGTTCAACAAATTTGGTCATAATTTGACTTTTTTCAAAGTTACTATTTTTTTCAAACTATTTCTTTTGTAAATCAACCGCCACTTCAATTATTTCCTCCATTAAATCCCGAATATGCGACGCAGCAGTTAAAGGATTAATAACCGTTAAGCGTAAATAACGAACGCCTTTTACCTCCGAAGAAGTGATATAAAAATTACCTCTTTGTACAATTTCGTTACGCAAAGTCAATTGAAATTCATTTCCCGTTCCAAATTTGATATATTGAAAGCAAAGAATATTAGACTCTGGAACATAAGGGCAATTAAAATCAGCATGCTCGTTAATAATTTGCCGAAATTGTCGGGTATTTTGATATTGATTGTCAATGAAATTAGCCATGCCTTGTTCGCCTTCTGCGGCTAAGACCCAAAATAATTTAGTACCAATGCCTGCTTTGGTACATTCCAGAGAATGGGTAATGGTATCTCGACCAATGGCTTCTTTATCGTGAAAAAGGTAGCTGCCTTTTTGTTGAAAAGTAGTATTTAAGGTCTGGTAATCTTTAAATAAAACGGCAGCACAAAGGGTAGAAGTTTGCATCATTTTATGGGTGTCCCAAACTAAGGAATTCGCTCTTTTTACCCCTTTTAAGAAATGTCGCTCTGTGGGAGAAACTAAAGCACTTGCCCCATGTGCACCATCCACATGAAACCACAAGTCATTTTCTTTACAAAAATGACCAATTTCATCTATCGGGTCATATAGTCCCGTGGATGTTGCACAAGCATTGGCAACCACCGCCATAACTCTTTTGCCGGCTTCTTTGGCACGCTGATAGACGGGCATTAAGTCTTCTGGTTTTAAAACTTCCCAATCATTGACTGCAACAGGTAGCATTGCTTTTTTACCCATGCCCATAATAGAAATAGCCCTAGCAATGGAATAATGTGCGACTTCCGACCCTAAAACAACCAAATCATTTGGTGCACCTTCCACCCAAGCATCGGGCGAAATAGCTGCTCTTGCAGCCAACAAAGCCGTTAAATTAGCAGCCGAACCACCATGGGTTAAAATACCGCCGCCATTTCCTGCGATTGTTTCCATATCCGATAATTTCATTCCTTTAAACCAGCCTACTTTTGCTAGCATCCAATTTACAATCACTTGTTCTATAGCAATAGTGGAAGGGCTCATTTCGTACATAGAGGCTGGACTATTAATCACTCCATGAATGAAGTCTGCCATTCCAGAAGCTACATGCGGAACGGCTACTTGATGTCCTATATAATGTGGGTGATGCAAGTGTTGCGTATTGGGTAAGTAAGCGTCTAAAAAACCACCAGCAGCTTGTGGTGTAAATCCACCCGTTTGAATCCATTTTTCTAGCTGCATTAATTCTGCTAATTCAGCGATTGGTTTTTGTACCAAAACTTTACCTTGACCAGCTTGGCTTTTTGATAAATAGTCTGCTAATTTTTCGACGACAACATTAGCGACCGCTTTAAACGCTTTTGGATTATTCTTCATTGATTGTAAGTATAGAGGATTAGATAGTCCCTAAATGAAAAGAATATTTTCTCGATTAAAAATACCAACACAAAAGTAAAAAATTAGCCAACTTTGAAGTACTAATTTACAAGCTATTTCCTCGTTTAAATACTCCAGAATTATTTAACAATCAAACTTATTTAGTTTTAACGATCTATACATTTTTGAATACGCCATCTTTTTCCTACCTTTAGTTATCATAAAACAAAAATACCTCCCTTTCCCTTAATTTCCCTCCAATTAAGTGACCTATTTTACAATCACAGCAAACACACTACACAACATGAGAAAACTAAACATTTTGTCAATCCTATTTATAGGGTTGATTATCGCCGTTTTTTTACTAACAAATTGGGGGTTTAAACTCACCGAAGAAAAGAATCAATTCTACGAAGAAAATCAGGTCTTAACCCAACAAATTTCCGCTTTAGATGAATTAAAGAACGATCTCAAAGAAGAAGTAGATACTTTGATGAATACCTATAATCAAGCAACTAAAGAAAAGGAAGTATTAGAAAAATTATTGCGAAAGACGAAGCGTAAATTAGCAAGTACGAATAATGAATTTCAGCAATTTAGAATGGAGTCCGCAACTGCTATCCAATCTTTAAAAGAGAGTATTCATCGTTTAGTCAAAGCAAAATCCACTTTAGAAAAAACGATTCAAGCCACAGAAAAAGCAAATAATACCTTATTAGACCAAGCTGGAATAGACCGAATGGTTTTTAAGAAAATAATGTATGGTTCGGGAGATCAAACAGTTGCCTTTAAAGCTTTGCAGCGAGAATTTGCAGCGGTTCAGGAAAAAAGAGAAGAAGCTGCCAGAGAAAGAGCGGTTAGAAAGATAAAATCAAATCAGCGACCTAAAAGTATTGATAGAAAAGTATTAAGGGCAACTGCTTTTAGAACAGAAACAGAAATGAGAAGCGGTAAGATTACCGCTAAGGCTAAAAGGGTCAAACGAATAGTCGTAAGTTTTGATTTTCAAGATATACCAACTGACCAGTTAGGAGAACAAGAATTATATTTAGTGATAAAAGATGGTAAAAAGAAATTATTAGATAAAAATGCACCAACGGTAAAAGTGCGAATAAAAGGATTGCTGCAAGAACTAAGAGTCATTAAAACTAAAAAAGTGGACTTGCAAACAGCAAAAAGAATCTTTTTTAAATTTGATGTATTAGAGCGTTTGGAAGCGGGATACCACAAAGTGGAAGTCTATGCAAAAAGTGGGTTGTTGGGTAAGACTAGTTTTCGAGTAGAGTAGAGAGAAATTAGAGGTTAAGGGAAGTTATTAGAAGTTATTTGATAGAGCGACTAAAATGGGGAGCAGTCATAATAACTTCTAATAACACAAAGTAATAATCTCAATAACTTCTTATTTACCGCTTCAAACTAAAAATAAGCGAAATAACATGAGAGTAAGTTTGATTGCGCTGTTCGCCAACATCGGTGAAAGCGTAATCAATGCTAAACTGCTGGATTTTTAGACCAACACCTAAATTAGGCTGAATGGTTAAGAAATTTTGTGTATCAAAATTGCTTTCCTTTTGAAAATTATTGACGCCTAATCTAAAGAAGACTAAATCTTTAAAATCTAATTCTGCTCCAATAGCTAGGTCTAAACTGACTGGGTCGGCACTAATTAAGGTATTCCTTTTTCCATCAGTTGTTGCAATCCAGTCCATTTCTACTAATAAGTTCCAATTATCATTCAGTTCAAAAGGACGAGCTACGCCAAGCGTTATTTGAGGACTTGTTTTTTCTACGGAATTAATGGGTAAATCATTACCAGAAAAAGATAAAACGGCTTTTTCGGCATCAGATAAACTAAAAGACCAAGCATTAAAGGTATTTGTTGCATCTTTTACGACTAAACCCAACCGCCATTTTTTACCAACATATAATACAGCAGCATCTAGGCCAAACCCCCAAGAAGTCGCAAAAGAGCCAATTTGCCGATAAACAATTTTAGCATTTCCGCCGACATATAAATTTCCTTTTTTTGTAGTTATTTTTTGCGCATAACTCCCTAAGAAAGCATAGTCAGCAGCAGAGAAAGGAACAATATTATCATAATTGATGGTGCCATCGGCTTCAAAAAGACTTAAGGTATTTGGAATATCGTCGATACCAAAACGAATAAGGGATAAGCCAAATTTTCTATCTTTTTTAGATAATGGTAATACTGCTCCTAAATAATCGAATTTGGCTACACCCGCAAATTGCTCGGTGTGCATGGCACCAAATTGAGGACCATCTAATTCTAGCGCACCTAAAGCAGCAGGATTCCAGTAACTGGCAAAAACTGAATTAGTACTAGCTATATTAGCATTGCCCATTCCTCTAGCTCTAGCGCCAATACCTATAGATAAAAATTCGTTAGAATACTTTTGACTAAAAAGATCAGTTAAACCGGTAAAGGTAATAAGTAGGAAGAAACTATATTTGATAAAATTCATTAAATGCAGTAAGGTTTGTATAGTATATATTTACTCTAAAAACGGAAAACCCATTAGGTTATTCTCAAAAGATTGTCTTTAACAGCACAAATAAAAGAAAAAAATTACAGGATGACCTACTTTCCTACCTTTTTGCCCTTTTACCTCTAAACCTTGCTACCTTACTAAACATGCCTATCCTTAAAAACAATTCCATGTGCTTCTAATTCTTGTAATAGAGGTTCATAAACCGCTTTTTGCATAGGCGCTTCCATCCCCAATTCTTTAACTTCGCCAGTCATTACTTTTTTGAGCATAATTGCCATTGGTAAACCGACCACCTTAGACAAAGCCGTATTTTCGCCATTTTCTCCTGTTAATTGCAAAGTAGAAATTAAAGTCTTTCGTTCGCCCTCTAAGATATAGTCATATTCATGCTGCATGATAATAACATCTTTTTCGGTAGGTTTGAGCGACCATTTATCTAATAAAACGGTTTCTAGTAATAAGGCAGGCGTAGCTCTTGAAAATTTAATTCTTCTTTTACTAAATAGACCAAGCCATTCCAACTGTTTCATAACTTTAGAAAAGGGAGTTACACCTAACTTATTCGACATTCTCTCTTTGACAGATCCTCCAGGTTCATCCTGTAAATAAGCTTCCATCCATTCATGGAAAGACATTTTTTCAGAATCTAAAATAGGGTAAGAACCATCGGTCAATCCAATTTGGATTAAGGCATTCCAGCCATCACAAAATCCAGGATAGCGCAAAGTTGCTCTATAAATATTGGGCACATCGTTTAAACCATATGTTTTTTTATACAATAAAGAATCTCGATTGGCATAAGCTTCCAATTCTCCAAAGCCATCAATATTGACCGTTTTGTAAGTTTGAAAGAGTCGATGATAAGGAATATATTTTTTCTTGCCTTTTTCTAAATATTGAGCAGTTCCTTGGCCCATTAAAACCAAGTTTCTAGGATTCCAGGTAAATTTGAATTTCCAAGGATTGTCTTTTAAGTATTGAGGAGCGACTAAGCCTCCACCATAAGAACGGAAATTGACGACTTTTCCTCCTTTTGCTCGAATATCATCTAATCTTTTTTTAGCGGCAATATGTTCTAATCCAGGATCTAATCCTCGGTTTCCTGTAAACACCAATTCTCTATCTCTTGCTTCATCCCCAAGTCGATACATCTCTCTAGAAATATAGGAAGAAGTAATAAAAGGTTTTTGAAATTTAATGCAATCGTGCGCTACTTCCAAATGCAAATGAGCGGGTAATAAAGAGATGACGGCATCTGTTCGTGCTAAATGGTCTTTTCTGTCATTATTTTTAGAAACATCTAGCCAGATAGCTCTGGCATTTGGATGATTTTTTACTTTTGCTTTTGCTAATTCAAGATTAGCATCTGCTACGGTAATAAACCAATTATGAGTAGCTGCTGCTTTACACAAATAATTGATTAAAGCAGAGGAAGAACGACCAGCACCTATGACAAGAATATTATTCATTTTCTTTAATTTAGCACTATATTAACTTAAAATTTAACTAGATTGATTTAGAATAAGGAATTCGTTCTACAAAGGCTCAATATAAAGACAAATAGTTAAGAATAGCAAAGTTTTGTTTGGTACTTTTACATTAATTTCACGCATTTTAGTTCGGTAGATAGAAAAATAATCATTAAACATGAAGCAAAAAAAATTAGTATTGACATGGGAAGAAGTTCAGGAATTGGCAGATTTAGTTCCTGTAGAGGCCGCACTTTTAAACTTGGCGACCGCCAGCTTAAAACACGCTTATGCACCTTACTCTAATTTTCATGTTGGTGCAGCTATTTTATTAGAAAGTGGTGAAATGCTTGGCGGTAGTAATCAAGAAAATGCGGCTTATCCAATGTGCCTTTGTGCAGAGCGAGTAGCCTTATCAGCGGCGGCATCCCAGCATCCAAATATAGTTATTAAAACAATGGCGATTACAGTAAAAGCACCCAATCAAGTTATTGGACAACCTGCCATGCCTTGTGGTTCTTGTAGACAAGCATTATGCGAAAAAGAATACCAACAAAAACAGGCAATTCGATTAGTAGTTAGAGGAGAAAAAGGAAGCATATATTGCTTCAAATCAGCCAAGGATATTTTACCTTTTTCTTTTGATGCTAGTTTTCTCTAAAAAAAATGAACATCCTAGTTGCAATTCTCGTTACTATTTTGCAAACTTAGCGTCATAAAAAAGCGTTTTACAGATAAGATAAGCTTTGCTTACTCAGTTATATTAAAAAAAACAGCAAACATCACCGTAAATATTAATTAATATTGAAAATTATTACTTCCCAATTTTTTATTACCCTTATATTTGCAATTCTTTTTATCACTAGACTTGATGACTTCCACAAGTTGTCTCAAAACAAACGAATAACTTATCTAAGTATTCCCTTAATTATCATGTCATTAAGTCACATCAAAAAATCTTTAAAAATTTATGTTAGAAGGTACTGTTAAATGGTTTAGCCTAGAGAAAGGCTATGGATTCATCAAGCGCAAAGGCGGCGGAAAAGATGTATTTGTGCATATCAATGAAGTATTAGAATCAGGCTACAAAACACTTTATGAAAAAGAAGAAGTAGAGTTTGAAATAGTAGAAAATGAGAGAGGACAGATTTGTGCGAGAAATATTGATGCGTATGAATATGTCGATGAATAAATAATTGTTTGGTTATCAACCAAGACAAAGAAAGACCGTACGGAAAGCGTAAGGAGTACCAAATAATGATATTGTTAAATTGTTGATTTAACTAGATAAAGAGTTACAACAATTTAACACTATTGTTTAATGTATACTAGTAGTAAATCGAATCTGGTACGACCGATTTTTATCACACCTTCCCTATCTTCTATAGCATTAACATCTGATTAACAAAAATTCAAACTTCATAAGATACACTACGAATGTCTTGGTATTACCTTTGTAATAGATAATACAAAAACAACGTTTTAATTCCGATTATTTTCGGAATAAAAAATGTTATTTTTGCATTTTTTGCAAATGTATTCTTTGAGACAAATATGGTAAATAAAAGAACAGAAGTCACTTGATTCCGTTAATACAATTGAATTGACTCCTGCTTCTAATTTATCTTATTACTTAAGGAATCAATATTTTATAATCACACAAATTAAAGTTAAAATGAAATTAAGAATTGCTATTTTAAGCCTTATGGCAGCAAGTTTATTCATGGTTGCTTGTGGTGGCGGTGACGCTTCTGTAAGAGAGGAAGCTAAGAGAGCTATCCAAGCTAATCCAACACCAGCTGCACCAGCTACTCCAACAGCAACACCAGCAACACCAGCTGCACCAGCAGGCCCAACAACTACTATGTCTTTTGACAACTTAGAGTATGATTATGGTACAATCACTTCTGGTGAGAAAGTACAATATGCTTATAAGTTTAAGAATACAGGTTCTGAGCCATTAATCATTAGCAACGCTAAAGGTAGCTGTGGATGTACTGTTCCTGAGTGGCCAAAAGAGCCAATTGCTCCAGGTGCAACTAGTGAAATTTTAGTTCAATTTGATTCTAGTAACAAGAGCGGTAACCAATCTAAGCGAGTTACATTGACTTCTAACACTAATCCTGCTCAAACATTTTTGACTATCAAAGGTGTGGTAAATAAGGCAGAAGAAGCAAAGTAATTACTTGATTTTAGCAAATAGTATTTATAGGATAATACTATTCTCAAAACAAGTTTACTATGAAAAATACCGTATTCAATTTATTGAATACGGTATTTTTTTGTCAAAAACGACCGAATCCTAAAAGAAATAGCGAGCATACTAAATAGAGACCCAACAATTTTTCGTTATTTTGCATCTTTAAGCCATAATAGCGGACAAGTAATTTATTAAAAGTGATGAATAGCTTGACCGGATTAAAAAAGTAGCCAATAGAAATGCAACTAATAGATACGCATACACACTTATATGTGCAGCAGTTTGAAAACGATCGAGCTGCTACTTTTGAAAGAGCGATAGCCGCAGGGGTAGAAAAATTTTATTTACCAGCCATTGATAGTGAAACGCATGAAGCAATGTTGGCACTTGAAGCAGAATATCCTGAGCGTTGTTTGGCGATGATGGGCTTACACCCATGTTCTGTAAAAGCAGATTATGAAAAGGAGTTAAAAATAGTAGAGGATTGGATTGGTAAACGACATTTTTGTGCAATTGGAGAAATCGGCATTGATTTGCATTGGGATACTACTTTTTTTGAAGAACAAAAAGAAGCATTCATCAGACAAATTAATTGGGCCAAAGATTTAGATGTGCCAATTGTCATTCATTCCAGAAAATCTACTTGGGAAGTCATAGAAATATTGCGAGCAGAAAAAAGTGCTAAGCTACGAGGTATTTTTCATTGCTTTGGCGGAACAGTAGAAGAGGCGCAAGCAATTATTGATTGTGGTTTCCATTTAGGAATAGGAGGTGTCTTGACCTTTAAAAAATCGGGGCTTGATAAAACGATGGAAGCAATTGATTTAGAATACATTGTCTTAGAAACAGATTCGCCTTATTTAGCACCATCCCCATATCGGGGAAAACGTAATGAAAGTGCTTATGTGAAATTGGTTGCAGAAAAATTAGCGTGTATAAAAAAAATGGATATATCCGAAATTGCAAGGATTACGAGTGAAAATGCGCAAAAAATATTTGTAGATTCAACAAAAGAAGCACTTTTATTTGGTAAGGCTAGGTGATTTAAAACAGAATTACTACTTTAGTGCCGATTTTGAAGGAAATCACTCAATTTTAAGCAGGTAAAATTAAATAGGTAAATTTATTTTTTCCTATTACTTAAGCGATAAATAATTGAAAAACCGCTAATTATATAGCTCAAATAAAACTAAGCAATTAAGTTTTTCAAATTTATTTTGTTTTATAATATTATTTTGCAATATTTACGCCCTGAAAAAATAGTATTTTATATTTTTATATTTAAATCAGTTTCAATAAGTATAATTGGAAGAAAGATTTAATTTATTGAAATAGCCTAAATACTTAAAGTGAAAAGCGGCTAATAAGTCAACGGAGAGGTGTCCGAGTGGCTTAAGGAGCACGCTTGGAAAGCGTGTGTATGTCAAAAGCGTACCGAGGGTTCGAATCCCTCTCTCTCCGCTAAAGAATAGAATCTATTCTTTTGTGGTCAAAAGCTGAAAAGTCAGCATAAATCTGAAAATAAAAGATAAACACATAACCAAAACATAGTAGCAAGCACTACCATCATTTAGGTTTTAGTCTTTAGATTTTATTTTCACACTAAACTGGAAATCTGAAAGATGATGATATAGGTCGAAATTAGTATAGTTTTTTGTAAAAGAATGTGTAAAATATTGAAATGTAAAATATAGTAAATCTGCTATTTTTACATTTACAATTTTACATTTTAAGTTTTGCATTTCCTTACCTTCCTTTAATTTATCTTTCTTTTTTTGAATAAATCATTAACAAAATTTAACTTTAAACTTTAGCAAAATCTTACTGACTATGCGAAAATTTATTGCTCTTCTGCTGGTATTCGGTCTGTTTACAATTGATGCGATGGCACAAGCAGAACCAACTGGTTTTCAGATCCTAAAGGAAAAATTCATTGAAGGAGACTGGAGATTTATGAGTTTAGTATTAGTATGTTTAATCTTAGGATTAGCATTCTGTATTGAGCGTATTATTACATTGAATGTTGCAACAACAAATACAGATGCGTTGTTAGCAAAAATCGATGAAAACCTTAAGGAAGGTAACTTAGAAGGTGCTAAGGAAGTGTGTAAATCAACTCCTGGCCCAACTGCAAGTATCCTTTATGAAGGTCTTAAGAACGCAGGCGATGGTCCTGAAGCTGTTGAAAAAGCAGTTGTATCTTATGGTAGCGTACAAATGGGTCTTTTAGAAAAAGGCTTAGTATGGATTGCCTTATTTATCGCTATTGCACCGATGCTTGGTTTCATGGGTACGGTAATTGGTATGATTCAAGCATTCGACCGTATTCAAGCGGTGGGAGATTTATCTCCATCAGTTGTAGCAGGTGGTATCAAGGTCGCCTTATTAACAACTGTATTTGGTTTGATTGTAGCGATTATTCTTCAAATCTTTTATAATTACATTATCTCTAAAGTAGATAGTATTGTAGGAAAGATGGAAGAAGCTTCTATTGCCTTAGTAGAGGTAATGGATAGTAATAATGTATTTAAGTAGTAGAAATCGTGCAATTGTAAAAGGTTGTCAGGTTTATTAGACCGCTTAGTCGGTTTTGCTATCAAAAATATTGGTTAAGCTAGTGCTGAGTAAGCACTAGCATAACCATCTTTTTTCTCTTTAAAATAGGAAAAAGCATTATTTAAATCAATCATTAAAAAGATCAAATCATGTATAAATTTCTAGCCAAAAATGGCCAGTTAGTTGCATTTGGTGCGGGTGTCTTAATTACAGCGGGCTTTTTAGCAGGTGTATTAGGAGGCATTGAGGATTTTATGGCAACTGCTGAAGATCAGAGAAATCAATCCAATATTTTTAATTTTGGATTATATGCAGTTATAGGGCTTACTGTTTTAGGCTTTGTAGCAGCTTTAGGCTTTGGTTTATTTCAAACATTATCTAATCCAAAAGGAGCTATTAAAGGTATTGCAGGATTAGCATTAATTGCTGGTATGTTCTTCGTAGGACAAGCTTTAGCTGGTGATGATTCACAAGGCGTTACAGACGCATTAGCTGAATTTAATGTGACACCAGGTCAGAGTTCAATCATCAATGGTTCTATTATTGGTGCAGCTATTCTAGCTGGATTAACAGCAGTAGCCTTTGTAGGTGGAGAATTAATGAGCTTCATTAGAAATGCGAGAAGTTAATTAATCCTTTTAGGTTTAAATAATTTAAAAAATAATAGATAATGGGAAAGAAAAGTGCAAAAAGTAGACTCTCCAATGAAATCAATGCGGGCTCTATGGCAGATATCGCCTTCTTGTTACTCATTTTCTTCTTAGTAACCACTACAATTGATGTAGATAAAGGGGTACTGGTAAAGTTGCCGCCATGGTCTGACGAAGAGCCAGATATTACAAAACTGAATAAGCGAAATGTGTTCTCAGTTTTGGTAAATGCTCAAAACCAGTTATTGGTAAGAGGAGAGCCTACAAAAGTAGATGACTTAAAAGAACGTACTAAGGAGTTTATTGCAAATCCTCTGAAAAGAGAAGATTTATCAGAATCTCCTAATAAGGCGATTATTTCTCTTAAGAACGACCGAGGGACAAAATATGGCACCTATTTGGAAGTATATAACGAGGTGAAAGCAGCTTATTCTGAATTATGGGATGAGGAGTGTCAACGTAAATATAATCAACCTTACAGTGACAATCTTCCATTAGCCATCAGAAAGGAAATTAGATCTAAGTTCCCTTTAGTAATTTCTGAAGCAGAACCAACAAACTTTGGTGAAGAATAATTAGCCTTTGTCGAAAAGCTACCATTATTTTAATTACCGAAAAAAAATGTAAATTATGTCAAAATTTTCTGACAAGGGATCGAAAGAACCACCTAAGGTGTCAACGGCATCTTTACCGGATATTGTTTTCATGCTTTTATTCTTCTTTATGGTGACCACCGTATTAAGAGATGCGGAATTAAAAGTAGCGGTTCAACTTCCTTTTGCAACAGAACTAACTAAGCTAGAACAGAAATCTTTGGTACATTACCTCTATGTAGGTAAACCAACAAAGAAATACCAAGCTTTGTATGGAACGAGTCCTACATTACAGCTTGGCGATAAAATTTCAAATATCAATGATATTCCAATTTTTATTGAAAAACATAAAATCAAGGTGAATGAATCTCAACATGGTAGAATTACTTCTTCTCTTAGAGTAGACGGAAATGTTACGATGGGGATTGTGCAGGATGTGAAAACAAAACTGCGTAAATCTAATCAGTTGAGAGTCAATTATTCTGCAAAAGTAAAGCAGCAATAATACTAAACCAGCTTGGTTTAAAAAGGGATAAGTACATTGATACTTATCCCTTTTTGTATTTTACATTATCATTTAGTGCTACTTTAAGAAGACAGACCGTCAATTAGATTGACTGTAAGAAGTGATATTAGAGACCAATCCAATTAAAGAAGGGACAACAATTTTTTTAAAATGCTGGTATCTATTTTTTTTGAGTAAGATAACTTATTACCTGCCATTATTACCTTGAAAGCCGATTTAGCTCAATTCTTTGTCAAATAATTTTTAATAAGTGCTTTATTTATTATAAGAAAACCCTTATCTTTGCAGTCGATTTCGGAAAAAATAGAAAATAAATAGAAAATAAATAAAAATAGATATGAAAAAAGATATCCATCCAAAAGAATATAGAGCTGTTGTATTTAAAGATTTTTCTGCTGATCATGCTTTTTTAGGAAAATCTTGTGCTAATACAAAGGATACTATCCAGTGGGAAGACGGAAACGAATACCCATTAATCAAACTAGAAATCTCTAGCGCTTCTCACCCGTTTTTTACTGGTAAGATGATGTTTGTCGATACTGCGGGTAGAATTGATAAATTCAATAAGAAATTTTCAAAGTTTGCAAGTAAAACTAAAGCACCTGAAGCTGAATAGTAGATAAATAATTTTCATTGCAAATTTTTGTTTTTATAAAGGAAAACGCCTCAGTTGATTCAGCTGAGGCGTTTTCCTTTATAGCCTTTTTCCTAAAGAAAAGGCGTTGTAGTTATGTTTTGTTGATTTTAAAGGAATTCTTACAAACTAAAATTACTTTTTATTCGTATTTATAGGGTATTAAGTATTTTGACAAAATTAAATATAAACCATTTTAGATTTTAGGTATCGGGCATCAGGTATCAGGTGTGATGCAATTACGGTTAGCCTGACACCTAATACTTAAAAACAGATACGATTTTAATAAATTTGTCAAAAATAATTTTTAACTACTATATCCCTACATGAAGAACATTATTTTATTCGATAATGAAGCTAGAGAACAGTTACTCCCTTTAACTTTTACCCGTCCAGTTGGTGAATTAAGGGTGGGCATAATGACTATTAGAGAGAAATGGGAAAGAAGTCTAGGAGGAAAGGTTTCTTTCTTAACACAAGATTATTTAGCCAAAAAATATCCGATTCATATAGAAGCGGAAAATTTTGTTATTGATGGAAGTGTTATACCCACGCCTGAATTGACGAGATTGGTTGCTCAATTAGATTTGAATGAAGCCTTGATGGATGGGGATGATTTTATAGCTGCCAAAGTGACCAATGACCAAATCATTCATTTGATAAATAATGAACCCATTGCTGCATTAGAAGGGATAGATATCGAAGGCACACCATTCCTGAAAATAAGACATACTTGGGACTTATTTCGATATAATAAAACGGCTATTCAATTAGATTTTGTTGCTTTGACAAAAAAAAGAAAGTCTGCACCCATTAGTGCTACGAATACCATTATTAACAAACACCAAATCTTTGTTGAAGAGGGGGCTAAAGTAGAATGTAGCGTATTAAACGCTACAGGTGGACCAATCTATATAGGGAAAGATGCAGAAGTAATGGAAGGCTGTTTAATCAGAGGGGCTTTTGCCTTATGTGCCAATGCTACGTTAAAGATGGGGGCTAAAATATATGGCCCTACGACTATTGGACCGCATTCTAAATTTGGGGGAGAGGTTAAAAACTCTGTTGTTTTTGGCTATTCCAATAAGGCACATGATGGTTATTTAGGCAATTCCGTAATAGGGGAGTGGTGTAATTTAGGAGCGAATACCAATAATTCCAATATGAAAAATAATTACTCTACCGTAAAGGTTTGGAATTATGAATTGGAAGCTTATGATAATTCAGGAGAACAATTCTGTGGCTTAGTCATGGGCGATCATACGAAATGTGGGATTAATACCATGTTGAATACTGGAACGGTTACAGGCATATTTGGGAATATTTTTGGTGCTGGATTTCCAGCAAAATTTATTCCATCCTTTACTTGGGGCGGAGTAGACGAATTGGTTACTTACCGATTAGAGAAAGCCTTAAAAGTGGCAGAAAAAGTATACCAACGGAGAAATATCCCTTTTAATGAGGTCGAGCAAAATATAATTAGAACAATCTTTGAACAAACTCATAAATATCGTAGTTGGGAGGTGGAGACTGCATTAGTGGAGGATAAACAGACGGTAACATTTTCTAAAAGTTAAAAGACCATCAACTTGACCATTCCGATTTGGAAAAAATATTTAAGTTATTTTTTTGAGTTACATATGGAAAGCGCACCAAGTGAAATTAATCCGCATTTATATGTAAGCCTTAGTCGTGGCAGGTATCAATTATCTACCGCAAATGCTATCTATTCCTATGCAGATTTATACGATAATTTCACCCTTACCTTCCAACAAATAAAATTAGCTCCAACGATTAAGGACGTATTAATTCTTGGTTTTGGCTTGGGAAGTATTCCCTATATGCTAGAGAAAAAATTTGCTAAACAATATCATTATACCGCAGTAGAAATAGACGAAAATGTACTATATTTAGCTAATAAATATACGGTACCTGAACTAAGTTCTCCGATCACCATGATGCCCGCCGATGCTTTTGCCTTTGCGCATTATTGCCATGAACGTTTTGACCTCCTTTGTATGGATGTATTTTTAGATGACACCGTTCCAGAGAATTTTGAAACGGAGCATTATTTACAACAATTGGGGAATTTATTAAATCCCAATGGCATCTTACTCTTCAATAAATTAGCGGCTACTAAAAAAGATAGAGACCAAGCAGCTGTGTTTTTTGAGTTATTTAAGAAAGTCTTTCCCAATGGGACTTATTTGGAGGTGAATGGGAATTGGATGTTGATTAATGATAAAAGGTTTGTTACAGCTACCCACATTTCTTGATAAATTTCATCCATTTTATGTAAATGATAGAAGCCATTCCTTTAATTAAAGGTGAAAATCAGTAGCAATTCAAATAATGTTAGAAGTTCAAACGCAAAAAGTAACTTGTTTTTTATATACTGTGTATAGTGTGTTAAAAATATGAAATTTTGTATATATAATTTGTTTTTGTAATATACTTATTTTACCTTTGATATAAATCAAGAGAGGAAACAAACTCTACTTAGGTACGGAATCCAATCCAATCCAATCCATTCTCCTTTTCTTGGCATTTCTTAAATTAAAAACCGAAATATGATGCTAAACACGCAAATTCTACTTTATTAATCAACCATGAAGTAGTAAACCTTTGATTAAATTTCACTAAAAGAGAATCATTATTATTAATTTGATTTTTTCTTGATGTTACAAGAAAAGAGACTAGTTATTTGGTAGAATAATACGGTTAAAGGTAACAACTACGAATAGGTATAACTAATTAATAATATTGGTATGTGCTTTTCTTAGGTTATACGCTGAGGGTTTAGATAAATAATGCTAAAATTGTTATTTTCTGTCTATTACTACAGGAAATACAGGTATCTAATGTATAATATTTAACAACAAGTATCCTTAAAAGAATCACTCAGTAATTACAAAAAAAGAGAGACCACGATGAACCATCGAAATGGTTAGTAATCCCTCTAATGTATCGGAAAAATACGGGGACAAGATAGGTCTTTTTCTTTAATTTGTCAATAACTGATTGAGTTTGACTCTATAATAGAGTCGGTTTTAATTTATTTTTTAATTTTAAAAACTTAATCAAGTATGAAAAATTTAATTGGTTTTTTATTTGTCTCCTTGTTTGTTTTAACAAGTTTTACTGTAGGGAGTAGTTTGCAAGCTAGTGAATCTAATAGTTTTTTTTCAAGCGAGAAAATTGCTGAATTAAATGTAGATACTGAGGTAAAGAAGATAGATTGGCAAAATTTATCTGAAGAAGATTTACTAAACTTATCTGAAGAAGACTTACTAACCTTAACTAAAGAAGATTTATTAACTTTAACTAAAGAAAACTTAGTAATGGTAGGAGAACGTGGATGTATGAATGCTTGCTGGAATGCATATATGATGTGCCAAGCTGGAGGTGGGAGTAGTGCAGGTTGTTTTACCTCTTGGGCTGAATGTACATCAGCTTGTAATAATCCACAAAATTAGATTATTTACTATAACTTATCTAAAGTAAATTTTTAAGCATATTGCTTTATAGTAATAAATTGTAGGGGGGTGATTTTTTGCTTTCATATAGAGTAGAAACCATCCCCTTAAATTTCTTATTAATCATAATTATAAACTAAATAGTTGGAATCTTAGTTATGAGCTTAGTTTTCTCCAACAATCTTGATTTTATCTTACTTTTAATAAAACCTGTAGATGAAACGATTTCTTTTAATTTTAATGCTTTCTAGTTGCGAAATAGTTGTAGGTCAATCTATTACAGAGAGGTTAAAAGAGCATCAGGCCTACCCAATCGAAAAAATCTACATCAGCCATAACCAACCTTATTACGCCGCAGGAGATACCTTATACGGTAAAATTTTCTTAGTAGATGGTCGCAATCACCAATATTTTGATGGAACGCCTATCGTATATGTAGATTGGATACATGAAGATGGAGAATTGTTGGAATCGTTGATTATAAAAATTAAGGAAGGAACAGGAGATATAAGTATTCCTATGCTTCGAGATTATGGAGAAGGGCGATTTTTTCTTCGTGCGTATACCCAATACCAAAAGAATTTTGAGGAGGACTATATTTTTCAAAAAGAAATTAAAGTGATTGGAGAAACACCATTAGCTGCAGCCGAAAAAGAGCCAAATAAAAATAATTTTTCTGTCCGATTTTTTCCAGAAGGAGGAAGATTAGTAGCAGGATTAAGAGGGCATGTTGCTTTTAAAGCAGTTGATGGAGAAGGGAAGCCCATTGACCTAGCAGGTAGCATTATCAATAAAAATAAGGAGGTAGTTACTTCCTTGAAGTCTTTGAATGAAGGAATTGGGATCTTTAATTTAACGCCAGCAAGGGGCGAAAAATATCAAGCGAAAGTCAGTTGGAGGGGCGTCGATAAGGTTTTTGAGTTACCAACGATGTTAGAAAAAGGGTATACCTTAAAAGTGAATAATCGGAAAGAAGAATATTTAACTTTGGTCTTAAATAGCAATACGAAATCTGGTTTAAAAGGATGTCGGCTAATTGGTCATCTAAGAGGGCAACCATTTTTAAATCAATCTTTTAAGACCGAAGAGACCCAACCATTATTATTGGATAAAAAAGAAATTCCTGCGGGCGTTTTACATTTCACGCTATTTGATAGTAAAGAACGACCTGTTTGTGAACGCTTGGTTTTTAATCATAATTCGACCACATCGGTTGCCGTAAATATTGAGGTACCTAGGACAGCCTATGGTACAAAAGATTTGGTGACAGGCTTAATAGAAGCTACACAGAATGGAGAAAGAATGGCAGGAGATATGACTATTTCCGTTTTTAACAAAGATGTTTTTGCAAGTAGTATGGTAGGCATCAATATTCAAAACTATTTACTCTTACAATCCGATTTAAAAGGAAAAATTAATAATATCAATCATAGGCTGTGCAAACGAGGAAAAAAAAATCCCCGTATTTTTGAGTTATGCA
>JAFMDF010000461.1 GCA_017857395.1 Bacteroidota bacterium
TTCGCTAAACAAGACTTTTACAACAATTACCCTTTTTTAGGGTAGTTATGAATTATCAGCAACTGTACCGTTTAATGGTAAGGTTAATATTCTAATAGAATCTCCAATTAAGCTACCATCAACATCATAATCATCTAATAATGCATTTAAGCTAACGGCTATATCTTCGTTTGTTGAAGTCGTATCATTATCTGCAACTGGCGGGTCATTGACTGGATTAATTGTGATAAATACCCAAGCTGTATCACATAATGAACCTAGATAAGAGGTATCACAAACTTCATATTGCAAGGAATCAATACCAAAGAAATTAGCATCAGGTGTATAAGTTATTGTAGAATCATTATTATCTACCACTATACCATTTAATGGTGGAATTAGAATTCTAATAGAATCACCTGATAATACTCCATCAGGGTCTATATCATCTGCTAAAATATCTAAGCTAACAGGCGTATCTTCATTGGTTGTCGTCGTATCATTATCCGCAACTGGTGGGGCATTAACGCCCATGATGGTAATAACAACTAAAGCGGTATCACAATCATTGTCTAAATCACAAATCTCATAAATCAAGGTATCCATTCCTACAAAATCCAAATTTGGCGTGTAGTCAAAGGAATCATCCGTAGGGTCGGTTGGCGTACCACCATCATTGATTACTGCAGTACCATTGCTTGCTTGTAGAGTCAGGGTAATACTGTCTAAAATTGGCCCATCATTACCAAAGGTATCATTTAGAATTACAGGAATATTTACAAATGTATTGATTAGAATCGTCGTATCATCCCGATAAGCTGTTGGTATATAATCAATACTAAATAGGGTAGGGTCATTTTCATTGGAATTATCCTCTACATTATTTAAATCTTCGGTTGGAATGCCATCTCCATCTTCATCTACTATTGTGCCTTCATCCGATAAATCCGTTGCATCTCCTTCGGCAGTACCCGTTTCGGTTCTATCACCTGAAGCGGTAATTTGGTTGCTAAAAGTAGTTTTAGCAACCATTGGACGGAATTCAATGGTAAAACTAATTAGCACACTATCACCTATTTCTAGTAAGTCATTTGCATTAAAAGTAACTAAACTGGTATTGCTACCCGAACCTGTAAAACTGTTATTTGTCGTTAAGGCAGAACCTGTTGCGATTAAATCAATGCTTGGCAGCGCACTAATGGTGTAAGTACCTGCATTGGTTGGTGTTACTGCGGAATAAGTACCATATTCAGTCGTTAAAGTATCAAATAATTGCACATCAAATAGGTCGAAATCGCCCATATTAGTAGCTTTCATCTGATAGGTAACGCTATATAAACCATCACTAATTAAGGTTGGACCGCTACTCACTTGTTTGGCAGCACCGATAATGGCGCTTGGAAACTGGACAGGCGTTGGGGTAGAATTATTGCCCGTATCTCCATCTCCATCAGGGTCAACATTTGTCCCATCGGTAGAATTATCTAATACAAAAGAACCTGCTGGCGTTGTGCCATAAGCAGCAGCTTTATTATTAAATGGTTTGATATAAGTTCCGGGATTTACTAAGACGGTAATGTTAATGATGCCCGATGCACCGACCGCTAAATCAGGCGTATCTAGTAATAATTCATTGATGGTATTACCATTATAAGTAGGATTGACGGTGAAATCAGCACTCGAAATATTGGTCACACTATAACTTGCCGCATTTAAAAAAGTCTCACTTAAATCATCTATAACGTGAATATCTTTTAAATAAACATCGCCAATATTCTCAATTTTCATAGCATAGGTGACGGAATAAGTGCCATCTAAATTATCAAAAACATTACTCACTACTTTGGCAACACCCAATTGTGGGTCTTCTACAAAAGTAACAGGTGTCGACGAGGTATTATCAGTCGGGTCACCATTGCTATCAGGGTCAACAAGAACACCATCAAAAGAATCATCGGTTACAGGTGTGCCACCAGCTCCATTTGCATTGGCAGTAGCCGTATTATTATAAATTCCCATTTTTGTGCCTGGGGTAACGGTTACCGTAATAAAAACGGTGTCTTGTTCTCCCACCAATATTCCATCTGTGCCAGAAAGCAAAGTTGGTGTAGTATTGCCATCTAGCCTGGGAAATTAATCGTCAAATCAGGGCTGGTTATTGCATCTACAATAAAAGTATCTGCTTGGGCATAAGTAACGCTTAAACTATCTACTATTTGCACATTGGTCAAAGGAACATCTCCCGTATTTTGTACCAATAGCATATAAGTTAAGGTATAGGTACTGTCATTATTACTGACTGGGGCAGTTGATATACTTTTGGCAATACCAATTTGTGGATTTTCAGTAAAAGAAACTGGTGTTGGAGTGTTATTATCTCCTGCGCCATCATTTTCTGGGTCAACTTGTGCGCCATCATGTGAATTATCAGTAACTAAAGTGCCACCTGTGCTAGTTCCTTGCCCAACGGCTGTATTTTGATAAGGGCCTAAATCAGCGCCAGGGGTTACCGTAATTGTTAATAAAACCGTATCCTGTTCGCCTACTAATAAGTTATTTGTTCCAGCGAGTAAATTAAAATTGCTTGTGCCATTATAAGCAGGGGAATTAACCACCATATCCACACTCGTCAAACTATTAACGGCGACTGGTTTACCATTAAAAGTATTGCTTAAAGTATCCGAAATTTGGACATTACTTAAAGGCACATCGCCTGTGTTTTTTACCAAAATTTGATAACTTAAAGTATAAGTGCCATCATTATTATTAATTGGAGTACCCACCAACGCTTTGGCGACGCCAATTGCTGGATTTTCTGAGAAGGTCACAGGAGTTGGTACATTATCATTCGTAGGGTCGCCATCGGAAGCACCGCCTGAACCATCGGTTGGGTCTGGATTGGGGCCGTCTTGGGAATCATCCATAGTGGTTGTTCCGCTTGGGCTTGTTGCTGCACCTCTCCCTGTATTATTATAAGGACCTAAATTAGTACCTGGTGTAACCGTCAAACTTAATTGAATGGTATCAATTTCATTGATTTGCATGACATCTGAACCCGCCAATAAATTATAATCACTTGTTCCGTTAAAAGCAGGGGAATTGACTGCCATATCGCCACTTGTCAAACTATTGACCACAAAAGTTGCGCCGCTAAAAGTATTACTTAAGGTATCAGAAATTTGTACATTACTCAAAGGCACATCGCCCATATTTCGGACAATAATTTGATAGCTTAAATCATAAGTGCCATCCCCATTATTGGTCGGCCCGCTACTAATACTTTTGGCAACTCCAATGATTGGATTTTCTGTAAAAGTAAGTGGAGTAGGGGTGCTATTATTGAAAGGGCCGTCCCCTTCGGGGTCAGTATTGGTTCCATCTTGGGAGGTATCATTGGTATTAATGCCTGTACTACTTTGGGCAGCAGCCGAGATGGTGTTATTATAAATGCCTAAAGTACCGCCCGGTGTAATGGTTAAGGTCATTTGTACCAAACCACTATCTCCAAGGGCTAAATTTTGATTATTTGCTAATAAATCATTGACTCCATTTCCAGTAAAAGAACCATTCGTAGTGAAATCGCTACTAAAAATTAAATCAATGCTATAATTAGTAGAGAAAATAGCATTTAAATCTTCGACAATTTGCACATTTTCTAAAGCTACATCGCCTTCATTTTTTACTTTCAAATCATAAGTCAGCGTATAAGTCCCATCATTATTATTGATTGGCCCATTACTAATCGTTTTAGCTGCGCCGATACAAACACTATTAATGGTAAAACTTTGAATATCCGTACATAAATTAGCATCGGTAATAGTGACGGCATAACTACCCGCAGTTAAACCAGTTAAATCTTCACTAGTTGCCCCATTTGACCAAGCAAAAGTATAAGCAGGAGAACCACCAGAAACAGTTAAATCAATTGCACCTGTGTTACCAGGGTCACATGGTGTATCTGTGGTGACACCACTCGCTACTAATGCTGCTGGTTCGGTGATGATTTGAGAAGCGGTTGTAAAACAACCATTTTCATCCGTTACTGTCACATCATAAGTGCCTGCTATTACATTACTTAGGTCTTCTGTTATATCCCCTGTTGACCAACTATAAGTCAAAGTACCTGTTCCGCCTGAAGCGGTTAAATTAACAGCACCATCGGTATTGCTATTACAAGTAACATCCGTTCCTGTAGCAGCAGCTGTAACTGCCGTGACTGGTTGGCTGACGGTTGCGGAAGCGGTAATATTGGGATTAACCCCATCACTAATGGTCACATTATAAGTACCTGCGGTCAACCCTGTTAAATCTTGGGTATCGTTAAAATCGCCTGTGCCGTCATTATCCCAATCGTAGGTATAAGTGCCACTTCCGCCGATAATTTCTAAACTAATCGTGCCTTCGTTCCCTCCATTACAAAGGGCATCGGTGGAGCTAATTGAACTTACCGTCAAAGGTCCGCCAATGGTATTAACCGTAAAAGATTGCACCATTGCACAGCCATTTAAATCGGTTACCGTTACGGTATAAGTGCCGCCAGCGAGTCCTGTTAAATCTTCGTTGATGCTGCCATTTGACCAACTGTAGGTATAGGGCGTTGTGCCACCCGAAGCCGTAATATCTATAGCGCCATTGGTCGTACCATAAGGATTTTCAGCTGTAGCAGTACCGCTCAGACTTAATGCGGTTGCTGGTTGGGTCAACGTTTCACTAGTGGAAGCAAAACAACCATATTTATCCGTTACCGTTACATTATAAGTTCCTGCTGCAATGCTGCTTAAATCTTCAATTGTTGAGCCATTGTCCCAATTATATATATAAGTTGGAATACCGCCAGAAACGGTTAAATCAATTGCACCGCTTAAATCATCCTTACATAAAATATCTGTTGGATTCGTACTTAAATTAATGGTGTTGACCACAATTTCCTGACAAGCTTGTGTCCCGTCTCCACAATCATTGGTCGCTGTTATACACATGGAATATGCCCCAGGTGTTACTGCTGACCAATCGACGACGACCACATTGGAGTCTGCTGGTGTGCTAGTAATAACAGCACCAGCGGGCAAATCCCAAGTATAACTAACCGCATCTGGTAAAGCTATCGTTGATAAGGTATCGGAAGTAGAAGAAGTACAAACATAATTGACGTAAATGATATCAATTGCCACCGTTGCTGTCACACATAAAGCAGGAGTAGGACAGCCATTATCACAAACTTGGTAGGTCAAATTATCGCTACCAAAGAAACCTGGATTAGGGGTATAATAAATAGTGCCATCTGGATTGACCGTTGCAGTACCAAAAGAGGGACCGCTGGTAATCGTTACCGAAGTAGAGTCAATACTCCCATCTATATCCGAATCATTTTCCAAGGGATTAAAAGTAAAAGGCAAATCTAAAGTAGTGGAGACATTATCATTGACGACCGTTGGTGAATCATTAACATCGGAATATGTAAAAATCACTTTTGCCGTTTCACAAAAAGGCGTAATGGGCGCATTATCACAAATTTGATAGATCAAACTTGTGGTATCATTGTCTACCATTCCTCCGTCAGGGGTGTATTCTATTAAATTACCTGCTGCTATTGTTGCTGTTCCCAAAAGCGGCGGTCCCATAATGGTTAAGGTCGTTAAATCATTATCCGCATCTGTATCATTGGCTAATACGTTCACTTTGGTCGGTCCGCTCATACAAAATTCATCATCTTTAGTAATAGGTGCTTCATCAATATTCACATCTAAAGTATCAGAAAAAGTAGGAATTGTATTGGCATTTGCGTCAATCGCCCCTTGCACCAAGCCAATATTTCTAGCAGGGTCACAATTGCCAATAACCGTAAAATTTACCGTTACAGCCGTCATGTTTCCTCCTGCTAAAACTCCTAAATCACTCCAAATAATACTTCCATTACTAACGGTAGTTTGAACAGGCGTAGCATTCACAAATGCTAAACAATTCTCATCAAAAATATCTTTTAAAGGTAAAGTCGTAATTCCTGTAGTTCCTTGATTATCAATAGTTATTTTATAAGAAAGGCTACCCTTCTAGCGTTGTAAAATATTGCCTTTCAAAGATTTATCTTTCCTT
>JAFMDF010000462.1 GCA_017857395.1 Bacteroidota bacterium
ACATGACGACACTCGAACATGACGACACTCGAACATGACGACACTCGAACATGACGACACTCAGACATGACGACACTCAGACATGACGACACTCAGACATGACGACACTCTTTACCATATTTCATTCTTTAATTTGCATCCCACCCACTTCGTGGTTCACTCCCTTGAAGGTCTCCCAGACCTTCATCCTTCGGAATCGTTCGCTCATGAAAGTTTTGCCATATTTTTGTTCTCTGTCAAGCCTTTGACCCATTTTTTATTTCAGAATTAACAATTTATTAAAAATTAAATTCAAAGATTCTTTTCTAAAAATTTGCGATTATCATTTGTTTCTCCCTAACTTTGTGGGCGTACAATCTAGTCTGAATCTATTATCAATTTTGATTCATTTTCTCCCCCTCTAAATTTGTACACACATAACACATATCGAAGAAGTAACTACTCTGTTACTTTTTTGTAGGAAGTAATTCTAGCTTCCGCAAAACATTTTCACAAACAAATTTTATGGGTTTGCATCCATGATTATCGGATGCTTACGGGTAGTCTTATTTTGATAGCACACTATCAGAAATATCCCCCTTCTTGCTACCCATCGCTGGCTTGTTGATAGCTATGTCTTCTTTTCTGGAAGTCTATCTAGCGTATCAACATTCGCAACACCATCTCTACTATGAGCAAAACAATTTCATTTATCAGCCCAAAGGGAGGCGTCGGAAAAACGACCGTTACTATCTTACTTGCCAATATTTTCTATTTCTACTTCGGTTGGAAAATCGTTGTTATAGATGCCGACTTTCCACAGAATAGTGTCGCCAAAAGACGCAAGAAGGAATTAGCAGAAATGGAAGAAAACCCTAGATTGAAAAAGCTTTATGACATTCTTTATGCGGGTCGAGCGCCCTATCCCATCATTGCAACAAATATTGCCTCTTGTCCTAATCGTATTGCAGAATGGAAAGACAAAGTGGATTTCATTTTGGTGGACATTACGGGTACGCTAAATAAACCGAACCTATTTGACCTGTTGCTGGAAATCAACCATTTTCTGATTCCTGTTCGACAGGATGAATTTTCCCTTATCTCCGCCATAGAGTTTTATGTGACGCTTTACAAAAATGTTCGGCCAGAAAGTACTTGCTTCCAAGATTGCCAGCTATTCTTTAACCATGTTCCACATAAGCATAATCTGCCAGCGATTTTAGCAGATATTCCCAAGCAGTTTAAATTCTTGTCTGGACATATTGCGCAACACTCGGCTTATGAACATACTTATCGAACCACCCTATACCCGATTCCAAAAGGTAAAAAAGAAGGGGCTAAATTATTTGAATTTGCCCAACAATTACATCACTTATTAGCACCTGTGGCTGCTGTTTAATTATCCAAGTATCATCTCTTTATTCAATCATAAAAATTAGTTCAACATGAGAAAAAATTTCAACAAAATCTTAAAAGGCATTTCCGTCGATGATGTGCAAATTGACCATTACGATAATGACGCACCAATAATTGCTGAGAAAACTAAAGTCGTAGAACCTATCGAAAAGGAACAATTGGAAGTGGCCAATACTAAAAATACCATTCCCAAAGTAGCCATGAACAAAAGAGGACGAAAGAAAAAAGAAGCAGTTAGTACCAAAGTTAGTGGTCGCAGGTTTAGAGGCAAAGATTATACCTCTACTCGAATCCGTAAAGACTTAATTGCTTTACTCCGACTACTCTTTGAAGAAATGACGAGTGTCGAAATAATGGAGTTTTTAGCTGTTCAGTATTTGGAGCAAAACCAAAAACTACTAGTCCAAAAGGTGGCTGTAGCTAAACGATAAGCAGGATGTTTTGCTTTATAACTGTCTTGTATTTCCCATCCTATTTATTCATCAAAAAGGAATTATTATGAAAAATAAAATGACCATTACCCAAGTCCAGCAACTGATTAAAAATAATGAATTGTCTGACGAGGAATATGTAGAAGTACAAATTCCCAATTTTATGCTCAAAGTAATTACGCTACTTTTTCCAGCTAAAAATGAAGAAGAAAGCGTTCACTTGATGCTCAAAAACCACATCGACTCTAATAAAGAAATCCTGTATAACTAATGAATCAACTATTCCTATTGCTAGGTTTGACCATCCTCTATTATGTGGTGCTTTATTGGTTTGACCAAAGAGGTCGAAAAGCTTTTAAAGCAAAACAGCAGGCGCTTATGGCACAAACAGCGGAGTTACCAATAATCGAAACAACGGTTAAACCTCCTGTTGATTTATTAGGTGCTACAACGAATCTAGCCAATACCGATTTCTTAGCAAAAAGAAAAGAAATGATTTCCCCAACTACGGGGCTTTCAAAAGAGCTTAAAGGAGGCATGCAGCAACTAGCTACTGAATTAGAAAGCGAGATTGCCCCTAAAATCAAAAAGGATGATTTACAAGCTACCTTAAAATCCACCTTAGATATAACAAGTATCAAAGAAGCTGAAACAACCGATTTTATTAACTCGATTACCAAACGACCTAAACGCTAATCCCTCCATCGTGAGGTGTTTTTTCAACATCAAAATCATTATCAAAATGAGAAAATCTACTTTTAAAACTTGGGCTACTATTCTAGCTAAAAAGATAGTTAAACCCTTCTGTGTATTACTGCTACTTTTAGTGGTCGTGAATGCCCAAGCACAAGACTTAGCAGATGGTCAAGCAGCCATCGAAGAAGCTGCTGAAGGTATCGAAGGATACTTTGATAGTATTCAGACGCTCACATTTATCATGGCAGGAATCATCGCTCTATTAGGAAGCATTCGCGTTTTTATGAAATGGCAAATGGGCGATCCAGATGTGATGTCTTCCGCCGCTTCTTGGTTTGGTTCTGCTATCTTTCTTATCGTTGCCGTGACCGTTATTCAGTCTTTCTTCGGTATTGGTTTCATCCTTCCATTATTTGATGCTGCGTTGAATTTGATGGCTACATTCTTAGATACCATGACTGCTTTTCTGAAGTATATGTCTTCCTATTTAGGAGCACTTCCTAGTTTTGAAATTAGCTATTTATCAAGTAATACTCCATCAGAATTATTCACTTTTCCTACGACTGTAACTGATATTGGATTTTCCACAAGTCTATTTCATACAGTAGCATAGTGAAAAAGAAAACCTACAAACTCAAAGATTTGTCGTACCTCGGATTGAGCTTAAATTATTTAGGTTTAATCGCAGCGACACTTCTAGTGACCATCATTACCGCTGGCATTACTTCTGCTGGCGGTAATTGGTGGATGCTCTTTTTATCACTAGCTATCGGCGGTGGTATCATTTTCTACATTTACCATACAGGAATTAAGTATGGACAGTACGGTTTGATTATCCTTTTTGCTAAGCTTTTGCAACCGAAACATATTAAAAACGATTTCCCTTTAATCGCTAAAAATCTAGTCGTTGAAGAATCTGAATCTTTCTGATAGAATTCCGATATGGAAAATTGAGAACCATTTGGCACTAAGTAAAACGCAGGCGATAAGTGCCAAGTTGGTTTTAAAAATGCCAGAAGCTTATTCCCTGTCAGAAAGTGGTTTGGAGGATATTTATGATATGTTTAATCGAATTGTAAAAGCCATTCCAAAAGGATACATTTTGCACAAACAGGATTATTATGTACCACGGACCTATCAGCGAAATGGACAAGGAACAACTTTTTTGTCTGCCGCTTACGAACGAAAGTTTAATGAACGGTCTTTTTTAGAACATCGCTGTTATCTGATTATCACGAAGAATCCATTGCAAGATGCTTTTACGACTAACATTTTAACGACGCTTATTTCTGGACGCTTAGTCAAAAGAGACATTACGGATGGAATTACGGAATTTGAAAATACCATACGGAAGGTGCAGCATATTATTTCTGCTGCTGGTATTGAAAATAGACTACTGAAGGGAAAAGAAATAGTTCAGCTACTCAATGAATATTATAATCTAGGTAGCCGACACATACTTCGAGACATAGCTCCTTTGAAGGATTCCATTCGAATTGGTGATAATGAAGTAGTCATTTATAATACGATTGCTGCTGATATTGAATTACCGAATGAAATTGATACAAAAGTTAATATAGACGAGTTCTTTGATAGGTCAGTTACTTACCCCATTGGTATTGGGTTGGCATACCCACATATAGTAAATACGGTTATTCGGAAAAATGACCCCAATAAACTGGTTAAAGAATTGTCTCGAATGCGAGAAAAGATTTTATCCATGACTTTTAAAAGTCGAGAAAATGAGCAGCTGGTGGGAGAGTATGATAACTGCCTATCCGCTCAAATTGACTCAGGAGGCTTATTGGTTTATGTGACCCAAAATGTAATGCTTTGGGGTAAGGGTGAAGCTTTGGTGAAAGCAGAAAATCATTTGAATAATGCGCTAACTAAAATGGAAGTCTTTGTGCAACGCAATTTTAATTGTGCCATTGTCTTTTGGGCTTGTACCCCTGGTAATTCGGCTGATTTACCACAATCTGAATACCAGATTCAATTTTCAGATACCGCTAGTCTCTTTTTTCCGATTGAGACCAATCCTAAAAATTCTGGTATTGAAGGGATTAAGCTGTCAGAACGAGATTATGGGATACCGATTACTTTGGATTTATGGGATATACCGATGCAAAAAGGTTGGATTACCAATCGAAATATGTTTGTACTTGGTCCATCTGGTTCTGGTAAATCTTTCTTTGTCAACTCGATGGTTCGGCAATTATTGGAACAAGGTTACCATATCACTATCATTGATGTAGGTGGTTCTTATAAGCGACTTTGCAATTACATGGGTGGGAAGTATTATGAATACACCGCTAAATCGAAGATGGCATTTAATCCATTCTTTGTGCCACCTGGTAAAACCAAGAATTTAGAGGCTCAGGAATCTTTGAAGACTTTGATTTTTACGATTTGGAAGGGAGAAGACCAGAAGATTAGCAAGGAAGAATATACCATTCTTTCTAAGTGTATTATTGCCTATTACGAGTACCTAAATAGCGCGCTTATTAATAGAGAAGCTATCCCTGCGAAATTTAATACCTTCTATGAATTTGTGACTACGGAGTTTGCCGAAATGTTACTGGAAGAAGAAAGAACCTACTTTGATTTTGTCTCCTTTAAAATGGTTCTCAAACCTTATTATAAAGGAGGTGAATACGATTACTTGTTGAATAGCGACGAAGAGTTTTCCATTGCAGAATTAGTCTTTTGTGTTTTTGAACTCGATGAAATTAAAGACCATAAGATTATTTTCCCAGTTTTAATGCTGGTCATTATGGATGCCTTTATTACGAAAATGAGAGAATTCAAAAAGGTCAAAAAAATTATTTTGATTGAGGAAGCGTGGTCGGCTATTTCTAATGCGGGCATGGCGACCTTTTTAAAATACTTGTACAAAACGGTGCGAAAATTTAACGGCTCAGTAGGCATTATTACTCAAGAACTAGAAGACATTATTGGCAATCCTTTTGTAAAAAATACGATTTTGAATAATGCAGATATACAGATACTACTCGACCAAACGAAGTATCAAACTCGATTTGATGACATTGCTAAACTACTCGGTATGACGGATTCAGAGACTAAAAAGGTGATGAGTATTAATAAAATGCCATTAACTGGAGAACGCTCCAAAGATGTCTATATCCGATTGGGACAAACAGGTAAAGTTTATACAACGCTAGTGCCAATGGAAGAGGTCGCTATGTATACAACTGAAGCTGCTGACTCCATAAAAATTGATGAATTAGCCGAAAAATACGATGACTTGGAATATGGGATTATTAAATACTTGGACAGTAAGAAGAATAATTGACCTATCTGGAAATAACATAGCATATATAGCCCCCCATCCGCTAGCGGTTCACAAACAATATTTGTTCATCCCCCATTTTAAATTCTTTAGTATGGCAAAAATTAACTATAACAAATTAAGGGATGTTGTTCTGCCTCGACAAAAACTATTTTTAGCTGGTTTTGGTGGTCAATAGTCCGTGCAATTTTTTAGGTAAAAAAACTTGACAAAAATAAAAAAAGCC
>JAFMDF010000463.1 GCA_017857395.1 Bacteroidota bacterium
GTTGTAACTACAAAAATAGAAAGTCTTTTTTTATTCGTTTTGAACACGCTAGGCTTACGGTTGAAAACGAACCTTTAGGCAACGACAATAACTGGGAAAGTATGCATTTTTCACCCGAGGAGATGACTTCATTTGTCCAAAATCATTTGGGACCCAAATTGGAGCAAGATGGAAAAGGTGATGTTAAAATTTTAGGATATGACCAAAATCGGGAACATTTACAGCATTGGGTGGACGAAATGTATAAAAATGAAGTGACTTCAAAATATTATGATGGCACTGCTATTCATTGGTACGCCAGTACTTTTGAGGTATTTCCAGATGCCTTGCAATATGCTCATAAAAAAGCACCTAACAAGCATTTGATTCAATCTGAAGCTTGTGTAGATGCAGAAGTCCCTAAATGGAAAAATGATAAGTGGTATTGGTCAAAAGAAGCTACTGATTGGGGTTGGGATTGGGCACCAGAAAAAGACAAACCTCTACATCCTAAATATGCACCAGTAAATCGGTATGCACGGGACATCATTGGTTGCTTAAATAATTGGGTAGACGGTTGGATAGATTGGAATATGGTATTAGATAAACAAGGTGGGCCTAATTGGTTTAAAAACTGGTGTGTTGCTCCCGTCATTGTTGACCCTGAAAAAGATGAAGTATATTTCACGCCAATTTATTATACAATGGCACATTTCAGCAAATATATCCGACCAGGAGCGATTAGAATAGGGTTTGAAAATGAGGACGATGACCTTTTAGTTACTGCCGCTCAGAATCGGGATGGCTCAATTGCTGCAATTCTTTTTAATCAAGGGGCAACTCCAAAACATTTAACCCTTTCTTTAGGTGAAAAATTAGCTAATATATCTATAAATGCTCAAGCCATTCAAACAATAATTATTCAGAATTAAGTAACGAGTAAAAAAATACGGTCTTTTCAAAGACATATCAAACAAGGCGGTTGGGTAATAACCGCCTTGTTTGATTTAATATTTAAAATGGCTAGATATAGAAGAAAACCAAATAACACCTAATTTCTTTGACTTTGTTGCCACTTAATTTTGCTTTTTATGGACTCATCAATATAATTCCTTTGATGCTTTTGTCCTACAGATGTAGCTTTTCTATTTTTACCTGTTTTTTTCCGCTTGTCATTACTGATTTTATTATCGGATTTAATAGAAAACTCTTGTTCAATAGTATATTGATTAGTCTCTATTTCCACAAAATAATTACCCGCAGATAAAATAGATGTATCAAAACGTTTATTGATACTACCTTTTTTATTAAGGTTCTCTTTAAATGCTATCTGATTATTTTCATCTCTAATGACCAAATTAATTGTACCATCTCCGAAATAGATCATATTTAAATCCAAATGAGGCGCTGCATACCTAATAGTTGGTTTATAAAATTCTCTTTTCGAAGTAAAATCAACTGTCAATTGTTGTTTGAACACATTAATATCTTGGAGAATAATTTTATAATCACTTTCTATTTCTAATCTATAATTACCTGTAGGCAAGTTTTTAAGGTTAAACAATTTGACATATTCATTCTGGTCTTCTATTTGTTCATTTAGAAAGACATACCCTTTTTTATCAATTAGTTTGATATGATGGGTTTCATTATTCATATCTTTTAGGCGTAAACTAAAAGACTGCCCCTTTTGACTTCTAATGCTTACAGATGGCTCTACACTTGCATTTAGAAGTAAGGAAGAACTCATAAAAAACAAAACATAAATACTTCTTCTTAATAATTGCATAATAGAAAATTTTGAAAGAGTTTATTCGCAAATAGTTTTTTAAAATAACAAAATCTGAAAATCAATAATTGGAATTCTGCAAATAAACTCTAAAATGTTAAACATTAATTTTTAGATTAATAATACTGCAAAGATAGAGGAGATAAAACCTAGCTGCTTTGTTTAAATTTTCCAATCAATATACTATTTTATCATAAAACAAGTATTAAATTCAAATACTTGTTAATTTTGTATATATTGTAGCTAATTTTGTTCATTTTTGATTTGTGTAATAGATATATTTTTGCTATAAAATAGACAATATGAATAAAGTATTAAAACCAGCACTAGAAAAGGTTAGTCCTGAATTTGGTAGTTCGTTTTCAATAAAACAGTATTTTGAAACAACTGAGAATAAACAGAACTTCCGACCTTTTTGGCATTTTCATCCTGAATTAGAATTGGTTTTTATCAATGGAGGAAATGGAAAACGACATATTGGAAATCATCTCTCTTATTTTAATCAAGGAGATTTAATATTAATTGGGGCGAACCTACCTCATTATGGGTTTACGGATAGGCTAACAGGCAATTGTTCAGAAACCGTTATACAAATGCGGAAAGATTTTCTTGGAGCTGATTTTTTTCATATCCCTGAAATGAAAGCCGTAGAACAATTATTTGAAAGAGCTAAATCTGGTCTTTCATTTTATGGAACCACCAAAAAAGAAATTGGCCAACGATTGGAGCAATTGCCAAAGAATACTCCACCTAAACGTTTGTTCGATTTTATTCAATTATTATATGATTTAGCACTTTCAGAAGAATATCATTTGCTGAATGCAGAAGGTTTTACTTTTGAAGTCCACCAACAGGATAATGACCGAGCAGATATTATCTATGGTTATGTACGACAGCATTTTCAAAGGCAAATTACCTTAATGGAAATTGCCAAAGAAGTAAATATGACCGTTCCTAGTTTCTGTCGATTTTTTAAAAAACTATCTTCTGGAAAAACCTTTACTCAGTTTGTCAACGAATTTCGGATAATCCATGCTTGTAAGTTACTAATTGAAGAAACCACTAGTATTACTGAAATTAGCTATAGTTGTGGGTTCAATAATTTTTCTCATTTTAGTCGTTCTTTTCGATTGGTAACAGGCAAAAGTCCATCCGAATACCGTAAAGATTTTAAAAGATTGTTAGAATAGTGTTCTTTACCCATAGTCCCAGAATAAAAAAATTTTAAAAAATACCTAAAAAACAGGCGTATCGTACTCTCTTCAAGCTGGTGTTCAAAATTCAAAAAAATGCACTAAATTTTATACTCCACCAAAAAATAGTCGTAAAATACTCAAAATCAATAATTTACAAGACCTTAATTTAATCCTGATGAGACTACAAAAGCCCTTTCAAATTAACTTTTGAGCGGGCTTTTTTTATTTATTACAAACTATATGTTTAAGAAACTTCTACAACTTTGGGCGCTCCTTTCTCTTCTTTCTTACTCATCAAATCCTTAGCAATGGTAAAATGGAAAGTCGTCCCTTCACCAAAAACAGAGTCCGCCCAAATTCGTCCTTTATGCAATTTTACAATATGCATGCAAGTCGCCAGTCCAATACCAGAGCCTTCAAACGCTGAACTATTATGCAGTTTTTTGAAAGGGGCAAATATTTTTTCTTGATGCTCTTTTTTAATACCAATACCATTGTCTTGGATGGAAAATTCCCAATGAGTCACTTTTTCTCTGACACCAACTTGAATCGTTAAGGCTACTTCTTTTTTTCTAAATTTAATCGCATTAGAAATCAGGTTTTGAAACAATTGATTCATTTTCACAGGAATTACTTGTATCTCTGGTAAGCTTGCCATGCGAATAATGACGCCACTGGTATCTATTTGGTCCTTTAAATCAAATAAGACACTTTGAAATAGTTTATCTAAATTTACTTTCGTAAAAATTATATCTTTCTCTTTTTTAAGCTTAGCAAAAGCTAGCAGGTCGGTAATCAATCCATTCATTTTACGACTGCCAGTAGTAATAAATTGCAACATTTGGGTCGTTTCTTCATCTAAAACACCCTGTTTTTTTAAATGGCTTTGTAACAGATTGGCAAAACTATTAACGGTACGTAAAGGTTGCTTCAGGTCATGTGAAGTAATATAGGCAAATTCTTCTAGCTCTGTATTACTTCTTCTTAAATCGTCTTGTGTTTCTTTTAATAAAATGGATTGCTTATCCAATAGTTCTACATGTTTTTTTAACGCGATTTGATTGGCCTTTTGTTGCTTTACTAGTCGTTGGTTCTGGAAATAAAAAATAGAAAACATGCAAAAGGTAAAAATCGAGAATATTAACCCACCTAATACATAATAATTCTTATCAAATACTAACGTTTGGGTTCGATAAAATTCATTTATCTCAGGCGTATCAACAATCCACCATAAATAATAAAGATAGCCCAAGTAAAACAATAACCAGCCAAAACCAGATTTGTGATTAATTAAAGTAAAACCAGCAAGCGGTATCAAAGTCATAGACAAGGCGTCCACCGAATAAATACCTCCAGTTTGAAAGGATAAATAAACCAAAATAACTGCCCAAATACCGACATATAAATTACCAACAATCGTTTTAGCGCCTGTATAGATTAATGCGCCGACTAAAAAAAGATTCATTCCTGCAATAAGTAAGAAAGGCGTGTCATCTCCGCTAGGAAATAACCAATCTAAAAGCGTTAGCACAAAGCAAGCTAAAATAGTAAAAAATATAAAATATTTTAATATATTAATACTTGTTTTTTCATCTTCAGAAATATTTTCAGGTAAGAACCTGTTGAACATCTTAAGCAGTTTTAGTGATCAATACGAGCAGACTAATTTCTTCAAATTTTGAGTTTTCTTCAACTCAAAAGGAGACTTTAGCTCCCTCTAATTATCAATTTTTTCAGAAATTACTTGCCTGTCTTTTAAATTTCTATTTGCCTAAAATTCAATCTGTGAACAAAATCTTAATTTTATAAGACTGGTTGCTTTTCTGTTGCAAAAATAATTCCATGTTTTAAAAGACTGCTTGCCTTTAGTTCGGTTCTTTGATACCTTAAAGATTTTTTCAATTAAACAAACGTAACCATCTCCTCCGATAAATGTGGTATTTCATTCAGCCCTAGTAAATTAAATCTACCTTTAGAATAGAAAAAACTAGAATAAGAAGTATTTCTAATAGAAAAATTTAAGGAAGCTACGGTTTTCTCGTCCTGTATGTTAAGGGCTTCGGCGGTTATTGAACTGATTGTTCCACCGGAAGTAAAAGCAGCATTGGTTTCTCCTGATTCTGTATTACCTAAAATGGTAGCCAGCCCTTCTTTAACATTTTGGCGAAAATCTTTCCAGGACACCACTCCTTCTACTTCAATTTTTCCTTCTACCCATTCATCCATGAAATGTTGGAATATCAATAGCCGATTTGCCCTTGCTCGTTTTGGATTGGCTTTGGTCTTAGCAATCATTGCTTTGATAAAAGGCTCTGTTTCTTGTAATTTCGGTAAGATTTTATCTAATGCGATATGACCGACATGTTCTCTTAAGCCATTAACCAATATTGGTTCTGGCATAGACCTATTATTTTTATTATAAATGTCTTTTATTATCTCAAAAGTATGTTTTTGCCGCTGTAAGGGGCCAACAAATACTTTGTCAAAGGAATGCTTTTTGGCTACTAAATAATTGCCTAAAAGGACCGTTTGTGCTATCCCTTTATCCGAGAGTGCATCGTAATTAGCTGCGCCAAAAGAGGCTTGAGCGTGACGGAAAAAAAATAATTTGCTCATGGTTTAATTAATTTTTAAGTTTTTTTGTAGGTGTTAGGGATTAAGAAATTTAAGTTATAAAAATACTACTCGGGCAAGAAGCCCAAGCTACCTTCAAGACTCGCCGCTCAAGAAAGAAAAAAATCATTTTAAAGCAAAAAATCTACTTCTTTGTTTAAAAAATAAAAAATAATATTTTTTTTTCAAAAAAAATCGTTCTTTTTTTTATTTGCCACTTAAAATACTTATTCAAAATATAATTCTTTACTATTCAATAAAATCAATTTTTAATTTCAAAATAATCAATAATTCAATCAAGGATATTAAACAATTACATAATTAATGGAAAAATATTATTTAGCGGAATTTCCGCAAAAAGAAATTTTTACATATATTGCGGACATAATTATAAATTCAAGTGCAAGTTTAACTATTAAAAATTTTAGACTTTGGACAATAAAACTTTAGGTAACCAAAGGTTACAAAGCAAAAC
>JAFMDF010000464.1 GCA_017857395.1 Bacteroidota bacterium
AAAAATGGATTTTTTTTTGACATAAAAAAAGTTTTGTAAACTAGAAAGGAATTTTAATCAGCCTGCAAGATAATATTAGGATTAAAATAAAGAATTTTTTTGGCCTATTTGCCTACCTCATAAGTGTTTGGTTGTTAAAAGGTGGATTTTTGAAAAGGATACTTTGAAATCCTTCCAATATAATAGTTTATGAATTTGTAACTTTGAGATTTTTCCTGATTGTAACGGTTTACATTGAAACTGCCCCAGCGGGACAAAATGTTGGTAGAAAATGATGCTTTTGCAAGTCCAAAATGTGCCTTTAGGTACATTATGTATTACATTCCGTACCTAAAGGCACGGTAAAACCTAGGTGAATCTCAATTTTCTACCGACCTAAAACCCCTAAAGGGGTTAAATTTTAGAATTACCGTAATCTGTTACAATCAGGATTTTTCAAATCATTTATAATAAGAGTGGAATACCGTCTATGAAATCGACTAAAGCATTATTGGATTTATTGAATTTAGAGCAGATTGATGAAAATATTTACCGTGGACAAAACTACCAAGCGCCTTGGGGCAGGGTTTTTGGCGGACAAGTAATGGCACAGGCTGTTCACGCAGCTCGTCGAACCGTACCTGATGACCGATTTTTGCATTCTTTGCACGGCTATTTTATTTTGGGTGGAGATATTTCTATTCCTATTATTTTTCAGGTGGACCGAATTAGAGATGGTAGAAGTTTTACGACCAGAAGGGTAGTAGCGGTACAAAGAGGAAAAGCCATTTTTAATTTATCTGCTTCCTTCCAAAAGGCAGAAAAAGGCTTTGAACATCAAATATCCATGCCCAATGTGCCTTCCCCTGATGCTTTGATTACAGATAAAGAATGGGCGGCAAAATATAAGAAGGAATTGCCGAATATGTATAAAAGATATACGGTTGATAGACCAATCGAATTTAGACCAGTTGAGAAATTCGACCCCATCAATTTAAAAAATAAACACCCATTTAGGCATATCTGGTTAAAAGCAAAAGATGTTATTGAAAGTGATGACCCAAGAGTGCATAAAGAGGTCTTAGCTTATGCATCTGATTATAATTTAATGGGCACTTCCTTATTACCCCATAGAGCTGATTTTAATAGAGAATTGATGCAGATGGCAAGTTTAGACCATGCCATGTGGTTTCATCATGATTTTAGAGCGGATGAATGGTTATTATATGCCTTAGATAGTCCTGCGGCATCGAATAGTCGTGGATTTAATCGAGGTAATTTCTTTAATGTAGAAGGAAAATTAGTGGCTTCTGTTGTACAAGAAGGATTGATTCGACTTAGGAAACCTAGACCTCCTGCTACCGACAAGTAATTTGCTTGAATCCATCCAAATGAAAGGGTAAACGGGTTAATTTATTTTGGATTAAAAATACAGGAGGTGTTGTGTTTTTAATGGGGACACTCAATTCCTGCCAACAAGTTTTTCCATCTGTTTCGTACCCTTCTGGACATTGAAAACTAGTTTTTGGCATGAATTCTTTCCAAATAAATAGATTTGTTGCTGGTTGGTAAGTGGCTATTTGATATTCTTTGGGCGATAAAACTAATTTTTCAGAAATTAAGTCAAAGCAAAGATTTTCATCAAAGACATCCATAAAAACCTGAGTAACAGAATCTGGTGCTGTATAATTATAATTTTCCCATAAATCTATATAAGCTTGGATATAAATTTTGTCTTGTTCTAAATCTTTGATAATGTCGTTATTCTTTTTCCAAACGGGATAATCCTTTGATTTGATAGGGCGTTTGTTGGCTATTCGCTTCCGATTCCTTTTTCTAATGGTTCTTAATTCACCATTCAATTCTTTTAACCAGACATCCACTTCTTCTTCTAAATAAGCAAAATAATCTAGGTAATAATTTATTTGAGCAGGGTGGTGGTGGTCTACATTGCTCGGCCCAATTAAGGTAACGTCGTAGTTGATAAGGTTTTCTGTTTGGGCATTTAGGGAAATGCTCGATAAAAGTAAAAAAATAGTCTTGATGTAGTATTGCATGCTATTTGTCGGCAAAGGATTATAAGGAAATTTCTATGCCTCAAAGTTAAGTGCTGGATTTGGAAGGTTCAATACTTGTTGCGGATAATTTCCCATCGGATGAATGGTATCTCGGATATTCCCCACGAATTTTTATTCCCCACGAATGAAATTACCGTAGCTTGGACATTCCTGTCCGAGTAATGTGTAGTACGAATATCACGGATGTTTTTTACCACGGATAATTTATTGTAGTGCCATTCGGATAATTATCGGAACTGCTTGATGATAGGTTGGATAACTTTTTCGATGGATGAATAGTCTAAGGATATTTGAACTGATTTTACTTTTACAAAATTCTAGTACTGCAAAATAGGTTGCCAACTGCTTACTGCCAACTGTCATACTGCTTACTGCCAACTGTCATACTGCTTACTGCCAACTGTCATACTGCCTTACTTCCGACTATACCTCCGCTTCTGATTCATCTTAGCAACCGCCTTTTCAATACCTTCTGGCGTCAACGGATACATCGACATTACTCTTTTTAAAACAGGAATCGTATCAGAAGAATACCAATATTTTTCTGCCATTGGATTCAACCAAGCAATCCGTTTGTATTTTTTGGTGAGTACTTCCCAAGATTCGATACTGGTTCTGCCTAATTCGTAAGGCGCCATATCTGCATCGCCAATCACAAATAAACTGTAGTTCTTATTTTCAGCAGCAATCTTTTCGATGGGTACAAATTGCGTTCTTCTTACATCTTTATAAGCCCCATTATAAATGGTATTATGGTAATAATAAGTTTTTAAATCGTGCGAAAATCTGGTTTTCATTTTTGCGAATAACTTTTGTACCGCTCGAATATAAGGCGTCATCGACATTCCTCCATTATCAATCATTAAAATGACCTGAATCTTATTATTGACTTTTTCTTTTTCATAAGGTAAGAAAATACCGCCTTGCTTTAACCCTTCGGTAATCGTCGTTTCTATATCCAAAATAACTTCAGCAGATTCATCTTCAATCCCTTTTAAGACCGCTAAAGCAGCGTCAATATTATCATCTTTTAACATTGCTTTGGCATCTGCTGGATAAAATCGGCGGTCATTCACGACTTTTCTAGCCATTTTTCCACCACCACCGCCACCAACTCGAATACCACCTGGGGCTGCACCATTATTCCCATAAGGCGAAACTCCGCCAGAACCAATCCAATGACTGCCGCCATTGTGCTTGCCTTTTTGTTGCTTGGCAACGGCTTCCATTCTCCGTTTTAGCTCTTCCATCGAAATATTTCGATAGTCCACCATTTTATCTAATTTATTCGGTTGCCCTGGGTCTGTATCGGCATTAGCAGAATCGACTTGATTTGGGTCGTCTTTGCTTAAAATTTCATTCGCATCAATGATTTTCTGAATATCATACGTACTAATATGCACTTCATCCAAAAAGCGGTCTACCAATTCTTTGATGTCTGGCAACTTTCCATCATCTTCCTCGTCCATCAAATTCTTTTTCCATTCCTGAAAAGTCTCCGACCGTACCAATGCACTTTCTAAAGTCTCGCCATTTTTGATTTCTACTTCTAGAAAATACTCATAGAAAGCCGCAGTAAATGGCCCAAATTCTTTCGGGTCGTTCGTGACTAATGCTTTGAGGGTCAAATAAATATCACCCAAAGTATTGACCAAACCCTTGTCCATCGCTCTGCGTAATTGCAAAAGTGTACGAACATCTGCGTTCAGTTTATGTTTGCGGAAAGTATGTGGTAAGGATGGAAACATCTTTATTAGTTATGAGTGATGAGTTATAAGTGATGAGTGTGGAACAACTGCGAAACCCTCATTATTAGCGATGAATTAGGAATGTGCCGTTACTCATAACTCATCACTTATAACTCATAACTATATTTTCAGTTGAGCTTTATTTCTTTCTAAAATCTTCATATCCGCCTGAGTTTTAATTAAAACACCCATGCCGTCCATTTTGATTAATTTTTCTAACGCTTTATCTTTAGAGAACGTATTGACATACTTCAACCAGTTCAATAATTCTCTTGTACTTGGCGCTCTTTCTAAGCCTAAATGCCGTACTTGGTAGAATAATTGGATGGCTTTTTGTACAATTTCTGCATCCGCAGAAGGGTAGTGCTTATGTACAATTTGCAACATCATTTCTGGTGATGGAAAAGAGATATAGTGATAAATACATCTACCTTTAAATGCCGTTGGTAATTCTTGTTCTCTATTACTCGTAATCACAATAGCAGGCATATCTTCCTCACTAATGGAGATTTCTTTGCCTGATTCTGGTAAGATAAATTTTCTATGACTTAAAGCATATAATAAATCATTCGGAAATTCTCTAGGTGCTTTATCAATTTCATCAATTAATAACACAGAATTAGGCATAGAAAAAGCTTTTGCCCCTGGACCCATCATGACATAATCATTCAAATTTTCCGTACTTCTACCACCTGTGCTCAATTTCTTAGCCAATCCTTTCTCATCCCGCTGTGCATTCAATACCTCAATCTGAGAATCTCTTAAATACTTTACGTGGTCAAATTTGGCGACAAATTGCTCCACCGTACTTTTAGACCCGACAGGATACACAAATAAGTCGATGCTATTATCTTTTGCAAATTGAATCGGTAATTCTGTTTTTCCAGTTCCTGGTTCTCCTTCCATCAATAAAGGCATGCCTAACACTCTTGACATGTGAAATGCCTGTGCTAATTCTGCATCACATAAATATTTATCGGACCCTGTCCACATTGAAGTATCTGCCATTTTGTGCTTTATTTGCTAGCTAGTGTACAGGCGAATTTATTCGCCTTTTGTATCAAAAAATTACGCTAGTTATATGAATGATTAATTGTTAAGCGAAAATTCGCAAGTTACTATTTGTTTGACTTTTTTCCTAGAAGAATTAGTATTTATATCCTAATAAACTGGTGGGCGGGGTTTGGCTGTATTGTAATCAGAGGAAACACTTTTGACACATTTTGCAGGCGATGTATTTCACTTTAGGGGAAATTTAATGTTTTGTAATTAATAATAGGGTAATTGAAAATACACCTTGTGGCGTGTGGCTAAGTTACAAGTGCAAATATAAAATTATAGATTTTGCAGTAATAATTGGTAAAAGCAGTACAAATAAAAGAAATTGTAAAAACTATGAAATCAATATTTTTTTTCTCAAAACGGTTGATAGGAGAAGAGAATAAAAATTCTCTTCTCTATCCATTGTATATTAAGACGCTCTTTGAGCTTAAATTTCCTTTGCCCAGCCAATTACTTCCGAGATATTGCTACAGTCAACTTTATTATAAAGTATTTTATACTTTAGTTTTTCCATATCTTTAAACACGTTTTTTCCTTTCTTTTCGATTTTTTCTCCTGTTGCTTCGTATAATTGGTCGCCGTCCAATTTAAATACAACCTGATTCACAAAATGGTCTTCTTCAATTTCTATTGACCAATCGGCAATAATCATATTGTCAACAAGTTTACCTTTGATTGCCCCTACCGGTGAGCCATATTGTGGTTGGTCAACGACCATAAAACCGTTTACTATATTTTCATCAAAAGACAATTCTAAATTATGTTTTAAAACATCTTGGCTTTCGCCATAAAAACATAAAGTTTGGCCTGAATAATTAGGCTTCGCTAAAATAATTTCGCTTACTTTAGCATCGGCAGGAGTGTCACTTTTTTCGGATTGCTGATTACTTTTTGGTTTGCAAGAAAAACATAAAATGGCTAGTAGAAATAGGATTAATTTAGAGTTTTGCATTAATAGCTCTGTTAAAAGGAGTGTTGATAAATGATTTTCCTTCGCAAAGTAGTGAAAATTAATATTCTCAAAAGATTCGGGAATTTATTTTTATCTTTTCTAATTGCTTTACTGAATTTGATTCGCTCCTGATTAGTAATTCTAGTTTTGAAATACTTTGCATGGGTAGTATTGAACTAAATTAAACTTATTAAAAAATAAAATATGTCATTTATTTCATTGATT
>JAFMDF010000101.1 GCA_017857395.1 Bacteroidota bacterium
GGTAATAAACACCTACCACTTTACCATCTTTTTTACCAGGAATCCAAGTAGGCATTTTGTCAACAACCGCTAATACTTCCTCATCTGTTCCTCCTCCAATACTTCTGACAATCTCTCTAGTCGTTATTTTCCCTGTCTGATCTACCACAAATTTAACCACAACAGTACCTTCAATACCTTCTTTTCTAGCGGCTTTTGGATATTTGATATTTGTATAAATAAATTGTAGCATTTCTTTTTGGGCACATTCGTTTATTTTCTCTTTTGTTCCCTCCGTAGCTTCACAGCCTGGGAAACGAGGCATTTCGTCCACCTCTTTATAAATGGGGTCTGCTTTTTTTAATTCGTTCTTCTTTGTAGTATTAGAATATCCTATAATGACAATATGTATTCCTTTATTTGTTTTTGTAAAAGGTGGACTATCTCCATTTTTATCTTCTAAGTGATACTCAAAAGGTAATTCGTAAGTAGAGCGAATGACTTCCCCATTTTTAGTAGCAGGCGTCCATTTTTCAGGCATTTCTTGTACTAATTTCATTACTCTAAGTACTTCTTCTTTTAGCCCTCCTCCTAAATCATTTTTTATTTTTAGGTTACTAATGCTACCATCTTTTTCTACTGTAAATTGAGCAGTCATCTCCCCATAAATACCTTTGCTTCTGGCTTCAACAGGGTATTTAATATTGGTATAAATGAAACGAAGCATTTCTTTTTCACCACCAGGGAAAATTGGCGGCGTATCATTTAATTCAGCTATTCTTTTGACCGTATGATTTCCATCATCATACGTATCCGCTGCATCTTTTCTAACTAGAATAGTTTCTCCCTGCGTTGATTCTAAAACCGTCCAAGTATCCGACTCAATTAAGATTGCACCATTTTTACCATTTTCTGCTCCAAATCTTGCCTTCGCCATTTTTGGGTTTAACACCTCCATTTTTTGAACTTCAGCGGATGGCATAATGCTACGAGCTGGACCGACGATTGCGCCATTAACTACTAATAATTTATTAATTTCAGCAGCATTAACTTGTTCTTCTTTATTGGTAGATTGATAAATGATATTTTCTCCATTAAATCTTACAGCGTAACCATTTTCTAAAGCAACTTCTTTCATTAATGTTTTAATATCGCTTTCATTTTTAGGATATTTAGCAATCAATCGTTTGGCTTCTTTGTGGAGGTTTTTAATCTTTTTACTGTCTTCCATTTTTTTGAAACCTGCTTCTAAAAGTATTGTTCCAACATAATCATAAACATCTTCGTTTATTGCATAAGCAGCTACTAGTGCTTGTTTAGCCTTTTTATTATTAAAATTGAAATAACGTTCATCTTCAGTAGCTACTAATGCTTTCAATAAATCAGGGGACAATTCATCAAAAGCCAAACTCGCCTTAACCGTTGTTTCATTAAAATTCTGCTGAACATTTTTATTAGAAAAAACTAAGACCATCAGTAATAAAAGCGGTAGTGCAGGTAAGTAGCGGGTAAGCGCTTTTCGTCGGGATTTATTTCTCGTCATCATGTTAATACGCTGTTTTAATTGTGAATGAATAAAATTATTGGCGAGTGCGACCTGCATGCCTGATTGCACCTGCCTGATTAACAAATGGCCGTATTGTTTCTTTTTTGTGTTTCGTAGTACATAAGCATCTGCCAGATATTCGTGGACGGTTCGCAAAGATTTTTTATACCAATAAATGGGTGGACTAAACCAAAGGGCGATGCCTAAAAATTCTAAAAACAAGACATCTAGACTATGCCACTGATTGATATGGGCTAATTCGTGGGTAATAATTTTTCCTGAATCCTTATCTTCTAGCGCTATGTCCTCATTCCAAAAAAGGTAATTGAAGAAAGAGAAAGGGAGATGCGGTGTTTTTGTTAGAACTAGCTGGTAATTGCCTTTTTTGATAATTGTTCCTGCTCGATAAAGGCCATAAATTTGTCTGAATCCATATAAAAAGCGACAAAAGGCAGTAACCACACCGAATATATAAAGTAGGGTGACTAGCGTCAACCAGGAATAATTAGTGCTTTTTGCTTCTTCTACGGAAGTTTCAATGACATATTCTAATTCAGAGAAGCCTTCTGCCAAATAAACGACGCTACTAGTTGGTTCTTGATAAAATAGCGAAGAAAATTCGACCGTAAATAAAGGAATCAATAAACCTAAAATCAAGGTAGATAATAAGTACCAGCGATTAATATTAAAGAAAGTTTCCTTACTTAATAAAAGAACATAAATACTATAAAATAGTAACCAACAAATAGAGACTTCGATGAGGTAAGTAATCATTTTAATGGGTTTGGTGTGTTGAAAGTTGCAATGTTCCCATGTTGCGATGTTGTTTCATGCATTAGAATAAAAACCTTTGTTTGAAGCAAGTAAGGTTTGTCTGTGCTTGAAATTAGTCTTCTTCCTCCTCTGCATCATCGAGCTGATTTAATAAATCTCCTAATTCACTTGTCTTTAAGTCATTTTCTTTGACCATAAAAGAGACCAAACTATTCATAGACCCATCAAAATAATCATTAACTAACTTGGTTAAACTATTCTTACTATACGCCTTTTTACTAATCAGTGGGAAATATTCGTAAGTCCGCCCATAAGCTTTATGTCCTAAATATCCTTTTTTGTCATCTAGAATTCGGACAATCGTAGAGATACTAGAATGAGGTGGTTTTTTTAGCCCCATTTCTGTTTCCATATAATTGCGAATATCACTCACAGTACAGCGACCCAACTCCCAAATAATTTGCATAATTTCTTCTTCAGCACGCGTTAATTTCATTGGAAAAATGATTGTGTTTTTTAATGATAAAATAAAGGTATGTTTTATTTTTAAGTTTTACAACTTATTTTTAAATTTTATAACTAAAAAATACGTTATACTGTTTTTCGCTAAGTTTCTGAACTCGATTACTAGAAGTATTTAAGGTCGAACTGACAACTCAGATTGACCAATAAATGTGATATTGTAACCACCAATTTTAATTGGTAGGTTGGTTTTTATCGTTTTAAGTTGAACCAGCCAATTAAAATTGGCGGTTACGAGTAATTCATGGCCAACCTGAATTGATAACCGACAACGTTTGCCCAAACAATAGCATCCCCTATCACTTTTGCTTTTTTGACAATACTTTAAGAAAAAAGGCATCTTTTGCTAAAAAAACATTAAATCGCAGCCACAATTTTTATTTCGGGGGATGACTCCTTACTTTTAGGAAACCCAGAAGCGTTATTTTGCGCTTCCCAAATCAAACGTTTTGCGTATGAAATTTCTTTACCATCCTTTAGCTATGCTATTTTTACTTTTAATGGTGGCTTGCAATACCGAGCAACCCAAACCAAAATCTACTGTTACACCAAAGACAGAAGATACCGTAGAAGCGAATAAACAGAAGATTAAAAGCCCCACGATTTGGCATAGCCCAAGTACCCTAACAGAAAGACTAGGTGATTTATCTGATAAAACGGTTGCGAATATTGGCGCTGGTCCTTATGGCTATTTTTCAATTGAAATTGCAGATGAAGCGAAAAAAGTGATTGCTATTGATATTGACCCCAAAGCCATACGCTTTATAGATAGTATGCGGTTGCAAATACTTCCTTTAGCTATACAAGATAATTTAGAAACCCGTTTGGTAGAACCAGATAATCCCAAATTGCGCTTTGAAGAGGCAGATGTGGTAACTATTCGGGAAACGTATGCTTATTTACCGAATAGAATTCAATATTTAAAAACACTAAAAAAAGGTATAAAAGATGGTGGGAAATTGTTGATTGTAGATTTCAAAATGCGGAAATTACCAGTAGGGCCACCACAATCAGAAAAAGTACCGCTTTTTCAAGTAGAGCGAGATTTGGAAAAGGCTGGTTATCGAGTAGCATTGGTAGATGATTTATCGTTAGCTTACCAGTATATTATAGTAGCGATAAAAGAATAGTAGAATGGCCTATTTATAAAGATTAAACTCTATTGTAAACCTTGGTTTCATTCGACATTCAGTAATTTAATCTTTTACTTTAGAAACTACCTTTCAATCCAATGATAAAATTTCTACCTGCACTACTAACGCCAGAAGAAAAAGGACGGTAATGCAAATCACCAATATTTTCTACACTAAGATTTAAGGAGAACTTATCATTGATTTGATATTCTGTATACATATTATAAGTTGTCCAAGCTAATGAACCTGCATAGCCTTGCTGACAATTAGGATCGTTTTGAGGTTCTATAGGATTACAAGGATCACCATTAACATCAATAAAACCATAAGGCGAATAATCAATATTATCAGATGTGCCATCTCTTCTTAGTAATATTTCGTTCCCATTAATGAGTCTAGCGGAAGCTACCGCATAATCATTGGGGCGTTTTCTGCCATTATACCGAATGGTTGGGGATACGCGCCATTTTCCTAGACTGAAGGTTAAACTTGTTTTACCATATAAAGGTGGAATATGAGCAAAAGGAACAAGTTCATTAATTACAATTCCTTCTATAGTATCTTGGAAACGGTAAGTACCTTTGGTGTAACTAATACTAGATTGCAGTTCGAAATGACCGCCGATTTTAAGACTTAAATTACCAGAAGCCCCTCTTACATTTGCTGTTGTTGCATTCACATTAGCTTGTATTTCTAATGCTTCATCGTCTCTTCGTAAAATATTAGTGCCATCAGGTAAAGCAAAGTTTTGTCGAGTTAAGGCATTTTTTAGATTAGTTTTAAAGGCAGTTGCACTTATGTTTAGACTAGTTCCTGATTTTTTTCCTGTATTGTCAGTTTTAATAGTACCTATTTGTTTACCCACAGTTAATTCAAAAGTTAGGGCTTGTTCTGGTTTTAAATTAGGATTAGGCACGGTAATAAAACCATTTTTTTCTCTAATTTGGGCAAAATCATCGATATTAGGCGAACGGAAAGCAGAAGCAATCAAGGCTCGAAATTGCCATTTATCTTTGGTATTTGCCGTTAGTCCTGTTCCAAAAGTAAGGGCATCATTATTTAGATAAATGCCATCTATATAATTTTGCGGCCACTGAATGGGGTCCTTTGCACCAAAAAAACCAGCTAATTTTACGAAGTTATACCGTAAACCTGCCTCGGCTGCTAATACCTTATTCTCACTGCGCCATTTAAGGTTGGTATAAGCACCATAACTAGTCATCGAGCTACCACCACTCGGATAACGGGAAATAATATCATCTCCAACTTCTAAAATATTACCTTGTTGATTATTCGTACCACGACCTCTATGCGCATATATTTCATAAGCTCTTGAGTTAACCTGATTATGACTCACATCAAGTCCATAGGAGAGCGTTATTCTTTCATCTTCGGTTAAAAATTTATCAAAATCGGCAGTCAAAGCATAAACAAAGACGTCTACTTCGCTGACACTACGCCAGTTCTTTGCCCATTTTCGTTGATTTCGGTCTTCATCTACTTTCTGAAAAGAAGCAATAATTGTTCCTCGGTCAAAATATTTTTGATTGAGTAATCTTGCTTTTATAGAACCAAGTATTCTTTGTTGGGGACCATAATACCATTCTCGCCACTTAAAATTTTCCGACGTTGCTAAAGTATCTACTAGATTATCATAGCGAGGAACAGGAGAGGAAGAAGACCATTGTACATTCGCAACAAAATATAAATTATCGGAAGGTTGGTATTTTATTTTTTGTAAGAAATCGATTTGTCCATATTCTGTACCTATTTGTTTATTAGAGTTTGAATTTTCAAGTACATCCCTAAGTGCAGTAGCGTCGGGAGAAGGGCGAAATTGCATTAGGCCAAATTCAGGATAAGCGGCAGGTCGGACACTACCTGCAATTAAGTTATCATAATCGACTATGGAAAAACTAGTTAAAGTAGCCCATTTTTTTTGACCTTGGTTAAAATCTACATGGAATGCTTTTTCAAAATTAGCAGAAGAATACCGTAAAGAAGCATTTGTTTTTAATACTAAATCCTCATTAGTTCCATAAGCCAGTTGAGGGTCCTTTGTTCTATAGTGAACCACGCCTCCCAAAGCATCACTTCCATAAGTGAGTGATCCAGGGCCAAAGATGACTTCTGCTTGGTCTAAAATGGCAGGGTCGATGGTAATCGCATTTTGTAAATGCCCGTTTCTATAAATAGCATTATTCATTCTTACTCCATCTACCACTAATAAAACCCTATTCGCCTCGAATCCTCTAATAATGGGACTACCTCCGCCCATTTGACTTTTTTGGATAAATAATCCCCCATTTTTTTCTAATAAATCAGCTGAAGTTTGGGCATTACTGAATTGAATCTCTTTATTGGTAATTCTTTCTATTTGATAGGGCATTTCTTGGATAGGGTCATCTCTTCTGCCTACTACTACCGCTTCTACTAATACACTTACATCTTCCTCCATCAAAATTCTACCTTTCTTATTTCTTATTTCGTAAATAGGTAGATTTAACTCTTTATAACCAATGTAGGTGAATTTGACAACATCTCTATAGCCTAAACCAGAGATGGTTACTTTTCCATCAATATCTGTGTAACCTTGAAACCGAGCATCTGCTGTATAAACGTTCACAGAAATTAAAGGCTCTCCAGTTTTAGCATCTATGACGGTAACGGGAATATCTTGAAATAGTGGACTGGCCTTACTACCGAAAGGGAGTAAAAGAAAAGCACAAAGTAGAAATGACACCAAAGAGTTTATTTGGTGGGACCTGTGCCTAAAAAGGTGATTAATTCGCGGTTGCTCCTCTAACATGGTGGTTTACAGGGAGTTTTATAGTAAAAGTAGTTTGTTCATTAGCTACCGATTTACTCACAAAAATCCTGCCAGAGTGGTAAGTTTCAATTATTCTTTTGGCAAGTGAAAGACCTAAACCCCATCCTCTTTTTTTAGTAGAGTAACCAGGTTTGAAAACTGTTTTGAATTTTGAGGCAGGAATACCTTTTCCCGTATCGCTGATATCTATACAGACATAGTTTTTCTCTTCATAGACTTTTGCACTAATTTTGCCTTTCCCTTCCATTGCATCTAGCGCATTTCGGAGTAAATTTTCTAAGACCCAATTGAATAATGGTGGATTAATATCCACCATTTTTGCTTCGGTAGCAGGGTCTGGGAAGTCAAATTCTATTCTACGAGCAGCCCGCCTTTGCATATAAGCCCGCATGCTTTCCAATTCGTCATAAATATTAATTGGTTCCATTTTAGGCTCAGAACCAATTTTAGAAAATCGGTCAGCAATCAATTCCAATCGACCTGTGTCTTTTTGTAATTCCGACACGACATCTAACATATATTCATCGCTGCCATACATATCTTTTAAATGGTCAATCCAGCCCATAATAGCGGAAATGGGCGTACCCAATTGGTGGGCGGTTTCTTTTGCCATGCCTACCCACACTTGGTTTTGTTCGGCTCGGCGGGAGGAACTGAAACCAAGGTAGCCGATAGCGACAAAACCTGCTAATAAGAGAAATTGAAGTAATGGAAAATATTGGAGTAAGGTTAGTAATTGTGTATTTTTATAATAAATTTTATCAGCATAACCTCCTGGTCCATCAATAGGAGCCAAGCCTAATTTTTTAATTTTTTCTAGTTCTTTTTTTAAAAATTCTATATCTGTATCTTTTTCTTCTCCGAAATTAAGACCAGAATCTATTTTTCCTGTTTCTCCTACTAAAATTACAGGCACATCATCTAATAGATTAATCGTATTCAGCTGTGCTGTCAAATCTTCTGTTAAAAAATCCGTGTCATCTCCTATGCCTTCAGCATCCGCATCTTCTCTTTTACTTAATTCATTTAAAGCATTTACATATAGCTTTACTTTTGTTTCTTCGCCTTTACTCAATTGGTCAGCTAGATAATTTGTGTAGAGCATTGAAATTAGCAATACAATGAACCCAGCAATCCCCAAATACCATTTCCACTTAGATTTACGTTCGTAAATATTCATTTTTTAAAAATTACCTTTAGTTGTTGAACGAGCTTTGCTTTAAAAATAACGTTTTGTACCTAATATGTTTCGGTTCCATTGCTATTAATCCATAAAACGCTGACAATAAAAATGTTGTGAGATAGTTTCGTTAGTAGAAACCTTGCTAAATTTTTAGTTTAACATTTATTTAAAACGCAGAAATACAAAAAAATTGTCCGAAAAAGGCGATAAAAATGCAAAAGGATTTTAAAAAAGAGAATGCCTTCCTAATTTCTTTCACTAAAATGTGGAAAGCTGCTATTTTTGCGCTGTTTAAGATTAGACAACTTATCTAGTGGTTCAAGACATAAATCCTTGACAAGTTAAATCGGCGTCTTTTTCCGTTATGCTGCGTTATTTTTTTCTCAAAGAGCTACGGCTATTCTCAAAAAAAATGCCTTGCCTAACAAAAAAATACACTCGATTAAACTATCAATTACTTATGACTTGAGCCACTAGACCATATTATTCTAAACTAATAGTAATGACCATCAATTATAAATATATTATTTTTTTGTTGCTTTCGGCGATATTATTTCAATGTGTACCACCCGAAGAGGTAGTGCTAACAGAAGTAACCAGAGATTTAAGAGACTCTACGTTACAAGCAATCATTCGGTATCAAGACGAACAGAAGACGACCGAGTTATTTAAATTTTTTAATGATAAAGATCCATCCTACCGCTATGCTGCTGCTATGGCTTTTGGGTCAACTAAAGATAAAACGGCTTTAGATAGTTTGGCAAAATTATTAAAAGACCCGATTCAAGAAGTCAGAGTGGCCGCTGCTTATGCAATTGGTCAGTTAGGGGAGGAACGGGGTGCTACTATATTGATGGGCGCTTTTGAGCAATACGATACGGCACGGCAATTTATAAAATCAAATGGTATTATTTTAGAAGCTGTTGGAAAATGCGCGCCTGAAGCAACTTTAAAATTGCTGACGGGCATTTCTACTTATAAAGCTACAGATACTTTATTATTAGAAGGGCAAGCTTATGGTATTTATCGTTTTGCTATGAGAGATATGGTTAGTCCAGAGGGCACTTCCAAAATGTTGGCGTTTGTTAATAATAGATTATATCCACCAAGGGTTAGAATGATTGCAGCGAACTACTTGGGAAGAGCAAAAGAGATTGATATTACCCCAAATGTTCAAGCAATAAGCGAAACGTTGGCAGCAGAAAGTGATGTTAAGATAAGGATTCCGCTAGTTTTGGCTTTAGGCAAGATAAAAACGCCTGCTGCTACGAATGCTTTAGTTAAGCAATTTAGTCAAGAAACAGATTATCGAGTTAAAGTAAATACAATTCGAGCGTTGAATGGCGCAAATTATGATAGTGTTAGTGCGACTATTTTAACTGCTTTGGATGACCCTAATTTGGCAACTGCCCAAATGGCTGCGCGATTTTTGATTAATAATGGGATTGCTCGCCAAGCAGCTAGTTATTATAGAATGTCCAAAGTAGAGCGCCCTTGGCAAGTACAATTGGCATTATTGGAAGCTGCGAATAAAAATTTGCCTCCTTTTATGGTGGATACCAAAGGGGGAATTAATGCTACTTTGAGAAAGCGCTATTTAAGTGCGCAAAGTTCAACTGAGAAAGCAGCGATATTGAACGCGATGGGAGATTTTGGCTGGAATTATGCCTTTCTATTAGAACAAGCGCCGATTCTTCAATCTGCTGTTGAGAAATCTTCTTTAGTTTCGGGCGTTGGCAGAATCATAGCAAATCCTGATTTTGATAAAGTTTTTGGGGTGAGCAGACGTAGAGTTACTAGGGACTTATCTAATTTTTTATTAGATGTTTTCAAAAGTGGCGATGTCGGTAGTATGGCAGTAGCGTCAGGTATTTTGAATGAGATAAATGATAATTTTAAAACAGCTTTACAAGATAGTTTACCGATTATTATTACAGCGCAACAAAATTTAAAACTACCAGAAGCAACAGAAACTTATAATGAGGTACAAAAAGCAATTGATTTCTTTCAAGGCAAAACAAGGACTGTAGAACAAAGTACCCCTGCATTTAATCATCCCATTAATTTTAATTTATTACAGCGTGTGGCCAGTAGTGCAGCAGCAGTTATTCAAACAACAAAAGGAAAAATTCGAATTAGTTTATCCCCCTTATTAGCACCAGGAACAGTAACTAACTTCATTCAACTAGCAGAATCTGGCTTTTTTAAAGATAAAAATTTCCATCGAGTCGTTCCTAATTTTGTGATTCAAGGTGGTTGCCCAAGAGGAGATGGGTATGGAAGTTTAGATTATTCTATTCGGTCAGAGTTGCCTTTAGCTTATTATGATGAAGAAGGCTATATTGGCATGGCTTCTGCTGGAAATCATACAGAAGGTACCCAGTTTTTTATCACGCACGCTCCCACACCGCATTTAGATGGGAATTATACGATTTTTGGAAAAGTGATTGAAGGAATGGAAGCGGTACATCAAATGGAAGTAGGAGATAATATTTTGAGTGTAGCTATTCGATATTGATATTTTAAAAAGAAGTGAGAAGTCTGACTGTTTATTTCATAAACTGTCAGAAGACTGAAGATGTCCAATTAAATTACTGAATTTCAAGTATTTATGACTCGTAAATCTGACTTGTGACAGAAAAAATTATTTTTTGGTCTGACTTCTGCCCTCTAAAAAATTATCAATTCCTTTGCGGAGGCTCTATTAAGGTATATTCTCAATGCAGGTCAGGAGACCTGCGGATAGCGGTTTCTAGTCTGGAGACTAGAAACATCGAACACCATGCGAAATTGGTAGAGAATAAAAATTAAATAGCCCGATATTCCTAGTCTCCAGACTAGGAATCGCTATCAAGTCGTCTCCTGACGACTCACGCTTTGAGAACTTACCTATTAAGTGGATTAACATTTGACTATCCATTTCGTATACATTATCTTTGTAAGTATACATTAAAAAAATCTTGAACCATCAATAAAAACAGCCATGTACAAATTATTCTTATTTTTTAGCCTTTCTATATTTTTATTCGCTTGTAATACCACTCCTGAGGGAAAAGTACAATTAACCGAAGATGGAGAAATTGAAGCGCTATCTTACGGACAAGAGATTAATAAAGTTGATGCGATTTCTTATGAGGAAATGGTTGCTAAAATGGCGGGTTCGGATTCTTTGAATACCAAAGTAATGGGAACAGTGGAAGGTGTTTGTCAAGCAAAAGGTTGTTGGATGAACATTGTTTCAGACAATCCTGACCAACCAAGTATGTTTGTTAAGTTTAAAGATTATGGCTTTTTTATGCCCAAAGATATTGCTGGAAAAAGAGTGATAATGGAAGGTTATGCTTTCAAAGAAGTTACACCTGTGGAAGAATTGCGACATTATGCCGAAGATGAAGGTAAATCTTCCGCAGAAATTGCTGCTATTGTTGAGCCAAAAGAAGAGTTAAAGTTTTTGGCTTCTGGTGTTTTATTACTTAATTAATAGCGGTTGCGCTACTTTTTTAGCCAAATCAGTCATAATCATTGCTGCGTGAATTCTAGTATTTTCAATAAAGAATTTACTGGTTTTCAAACCAGCGTTAATAACTCCAGCAATATAGACATTAGACATATTCGTTTCTAGGGTTTCTTCCTTATGAATTGGGGTTAGAAAACCATCATCTGCCAATTCAATCCCTATTTTTCTGAATAAATCGAAGTTTGGTTGATATCCTGTCATGGCTAACACCCAATCATTTTCCAGTTCTACCTTTCCTTCTGGGGTATTTAAAATCACAGAATTGGGCGTTATCTCCTCAACAGTTGTATTAAAATAAGCTTTAATAGACCCTTCTTTTATTCGATTTTCAATATTTGGTTTTATCCAATATTTGACCCGATGACTAAGACTATCTTTTCTAACAGACATGGTGACTTCTGCTCCTTTATGATATAATTCCAATGCTACATCGCAGGCAGAATTGGCTGCGCCTATTACTAATACCTTTTGAGAAATATAAGGATGTGGCGTATCATAAAAATGCTTGACCTTTGGTAAGTTTTCCCCTTTAATATTCATCAATCTAGGGTTATCATAGAAACCAGTTGATAAAATGATGGAGCGGGTATGGTAAGTTTGTTTATTGGTTTTTAGGATATAAATCCCTTCGTTGTGTTCAACTTCTAGTACTTCTTCGTAGAACTTAGCTTTCAATTTCCAACTTTGATAGACTCGGTTATAATATTCTAAGGACTCTTGGCGAGTAGGTTTGGTATTATGAGATATAAAAGGCACGTCTCCAATTTCTAATAAAATAGAAGTGGAGAAAAAAGTCATATTCTGTGGAAAATTATACAAAGAATTAACTAAAACTCCTTTTTCTAAAATCAAATAATCTAGCCCTGCTTTTGTTGCTTCTATACCACAAGTCAATCCAATTGGCCCTGCTCCGATAATCACTAAATCTAATACTTTATCTGACATCTTTTATATTGTTTTATGGCTACCTTGTTGAATTGCTAATTACATTAGGAATAATAACCAACCACAAAAATAATTAGTTTATAAAGAAGTATAGAAAATTGTCAAAGATTAATTTTTCTAAAATGTGCCTACTGCCACTTGCCACTGCCTACTCGGGCTGGAAGCCCAAGCTACTTATTACCGATAAACCGTCAACTCCGTCTGATTTCGATGCATTTGGTGATAAGCCCCTCTCAATCCCATTAAATAATCATGTGTGCCTTGTTCGATAATTTCTCCATCTTCAATTACGACAATATGGTCGGCATTGATGATGGTTGATAATCTTTGTGCCACAATGAGAATCGTTTTATCCACAAAATGATCTTCGATATTTTCCATGATGACCATTTCATTAAAAGTGTCTAAGGGATTGGTCGGTTCATCTAAGAATAAATATTCGGGATTTTTATAGACTGCTCGAGCGATTAATAGGCGTTGTTTTTCTCCCCCACTAACCGTATCTGGGCCAACAATCGTGCTATAACCCAGTCTTAATTTTTCAACATGATTTTGTATATTAGCTATTTTGGCAGCTCGAATCACATTTCTCTTATCAGGTATACTTTCGCCAAAAGCAATATTTCCCGTAATAGTATCCGAAAAGATATACCCATCTTGTGCGACAACCCCATATTGGTTTCTCCATAATCTCCCAAGAATAGTAGTTAAATTAACGCCGCCTAATTTTACCGTTCCTTCTGTTGCTTTATAAGTTCCTAAAATTAATTTGAGCAAAGTTGTTTTTCCACTACCACTTGAACCGACTATCGCCGTTGTTTTACCTGCTTGAATGGTTAGGTTGATATTTCTTAAAACAACTGGAGAATTCGGTCCTGTATATTGGAAACTAACTTTTTCAAAAACTAAATCTTTTCCTTCTGGCAATATATCGACACTCGCTTCATCATCTTCTTTTAAGACACCTTGATGAATTTCATTCATTCGTTCTACACTAATTTTGGCGTCCTGTGCTTGACTTAAGAAATTGATAATTTGCTCCATTGGCCCATTTAATTGACCAATAATGTATTGAATAGCAACCAAAGTACCCAAAGTCATGATTTGGTCGGGGTCAATAATAGCTTGGGCTGCCACTACTGTTATAATGATATTTTTTAAATCATTAATGAAGTTAGCACCTGTTCTTTGCTGTTGTTCAATACCAAAAAACTCTTTATTGACATCATATATTTTCTTCTGGATACCTTCCCATTCCCATCTTTTTTGCAATTCTACGTTATGCTGTTTAATGGCATGTATGCCTGAGATGAGTTGGACTAAGGCATTTTGATTTTGAGTGGCATAATCAAATCGCTTATTTTCTAACGCTTTACGTCGGTTTAGGCAATAAAATGCCCAACCGAAATAAAGTGCTGTTCCTACCATAAATAATAGGAATATTTTTAAGCTAAATAAGTATAAAATGAAGCTAGAAATAAATAAGTTAACTGCAGAAAATAGTGCAAAAACACTGGTAGAAGTCAATAACGTTTCTACTCGTTTATTATCATAAATACGTTGTAGCACATCACCGACTACATGCGAGTCAAAGTAGCGAATAGGCAATTGCATCAACTTCGTAATGAATTCAGACATCAACCTTGCATTGACCTTAGTGCCTACAAAACGAATAATTCGATTCCGTACCATCTCTACAAAGGTCTGGGTTAAGTATAAGACTAAAAAAGCACCCAAAACCACATAAATAAAAGTAGAACTTTCAATAGCGACGCCTGTATCTATAATGGATTTTATTAAGAAAGGAAAAGCGAATTGAATGAAACTAACTAAACCAACACCAATTAGTATTTGTCTAATAAGCGGTCTATATTGCTTTAGATAACTATTGAGGTGAACAAAACCATTTGTACGTTCATTACCACCATCTCGATCTAAAAAATCGGACATGGGTTCTAACATCAACATAATACCCATTGCTTCCTTCCCTAATTCAGGCTTCTGCCACCCTTCTAAAAATGCTTCTTTACTTAATTGGGTAATATTTTTTTCAGCAGGGTCGCCTACCCATACCGATTTAGCAGTTACTTTATAAACAACTATAAAATGGTCATTTTGCCAATGGGCAATTGCAGGTAATGGAATGTCTTGTGTTAATCGTTCGAATGGTACTGGCGCACCAATGGATTTGAGGCCGAGTTTTTCAGCAGCCCGACTAATACCCAGCAAAGAAACACCTTCTCTATCTATATGAGTAAGGTCTCTGAGTATATTGGCATCATAGGTTCGACCGTGATAGTTAGCAACCATTCTCAGGCAGGCTACTCCACAGTCCATTGAATCTAATTGTTCGTGAAAGGGAAATTTTTTTGACATTTCCTTAGCATCCTCTTTATTGGGGGTCTTTCGCCTCTGTTGTTTTTCGATGGATAGACAAGTACGTTATTTTTTAATCATTATTGCAGAAAATAACGTTTGGCAATCGCTCTTTTATTTAACGGTAGTGGTACAAGTTTTAAATAATGAACCGTTTGAATCAGCTACAAATACTTTCTACTGAATGGATTATTGTAACTGCAAACTGCCAACTATTTCTGCTGACTGTACTCGGTCGTTCTCTTAGTACTTTTGTTTAATGGCAGTATGGCTGAATAATTTTGATACTGCACCCCCAGATTTAATGAATTAAGCATTTTAAAAATCAGTATAAATAGTCAAAAAAAACTTAACTATTCTAATTTCAATTGAGCTAGTGTTGTCTTCGTTTTTAGCTATTCTAAAACGGGAGTAGAATAGTTGTACATTTTTCAAGGTAAAACTTAAATTGGTTATTCATTTACCAAAATTAAGCATTTTCTTTTTTGTTTGAATGTGTTTGTGTTATGCTAAATTGTAAATAGTCGATTGTTTTAATTCAAAAACGATAACAGCTAATACTAATATTGTAGTCGTAGAAATGCTTTATTTTTTAAGACTAAAATCAAGCCTAGAATAAATAAAACGTTCATTAAACCTATCTCAGATAAGTTGCTATTTGAATTAAAACGGTGCTTATGTTCTTGTGTGTGGAAAGGTACTCAGGATTATCTTTATATTTTAAAAAATATAATTTATTGATTATGAGTACTTTATGAGTGCAATAATGCAAGATAAATAATTCAATAACTATACCGTATTTCGAAAAGTTGTTATCTATTAATTATATGGTAGGGAAGTTATATTTAACGGTGCTAAACATTTATAATACGGTGATTAATTTATTGGAGTTGAAATCAACACTTCCCTTTTTTATGTATAATTTTTGACAAAAAAAAGGAATAATTGAATAATTGATGCAACGAATATTTTTAAAAATGCACTCATATTAAAAATGTATTTAATGTGTTAATTGAGTGGGGATGCGTTTGTAACAGTATAATTTCGACATAATTTATGAAATTCAAAGATTAAAGGATATTTATTATCTTTATGCTTTTGATGCTCTAGATTTCCATACCATTAAACCCTTTGATATGTCGTTGGGTAATCAAAATTACTAAGCCTGAACAAGCAGCAATAATAATGTATCAATACGTTAAGATTAAATCAAACTTTGCTAATAAATAGTCGTAAACTTGTCAATCGACGGGAAATTTTAACTTGTTGTCGTGAAGTGTCTAAATTAATCAGTTTGTATACAGCTACTTTTTTTGTAATGTAGTTCACACCTGTTAAATTTGCATTCATTGTAAACAAATCTAGGCTTTACATTTTTTTTCCATAGAGATATCCGTCAATATTCAATAAAAAATTAGTTGGTGTTCTTCACTAGGAAGTACATTAGATTGTCTAATGTGATTTTTTCAATTTTGAACCACTAATCGTTAATACCTTATACATGATTCGATATTTACTTATTTGTTTGACTTTAATGATTGGTACGTCTGTTGCCGCTCAAACTGCCTTGGCTGGAAAAGTAGTGGATGATACAGGGGAACCTGTTTTTTTTGGAAACGTGGCTTTATATAAACAAGGTGTTTTAATCCGAGGTGGCGAAACGGACTTAGATGGAAACTATGTCATCGGTAATCTTGATCCAGGTACTTATGATGTAGAGTTTAGTTACACAGGCGCTCAATCCAAAAAATATGAAGGGGTAGTTATTTTTGGAGGGAAAACTAATAAATTAGATGCGGAGTTAGCATCTGGGGTTTTGCTGGATTTAGATGTTGAGGTGATTGCTTACGAAGTCCCATTAGTAGAACAAGATAATACAACACAAGGGGGGACAGTGACTTCTGAACAAATTAGACAATTACCTACTAGAAATATTAATGCGATTGCTGCCCTTACGGCGGGCGCTTCTTCGGCAGATGAAGGCGATGCGATTTCTATTAGAGGATCTCGGTCCAATGCAACGGATTATTATATTGATGGAGTAAGAGTGAGTGGTGCCTTAATTCCTGAGTCGGAGATTGAGCAGTTACAGGTGATTACAGGTGGTATGGAAGCAAAGTATGGAGATGTAACAGGAGGTATTATCTCTATTACTACGAAAGGCCCTTCTCAAAGATTTTCAGGAAATGCAGAAGTAGAGACGTCTAAAAAATTAGACCCCTATGATAATAATATTGTTGGATTAGGCTTAAGTGGGCCTATTTTAAAAAATAAGAATGGCGAATCTATTTTAGGCTATCGGGTTTCTGGTAGATATACTTATCGAGGAGACGATGACCCTACAGCGATTCCTGTCTATCGAGCTACGGATGCAAAAATTGCAGAAATTGAAGCCAGTCCAGTTACCCTTTTAAATAATACTAGAATTGCCACTGCTGAATTATTAACCAATGATGACGTGATTGCGCTGGATGCAAAGCCTTTTGAAGCAAGCGAAAGACTTGATTTAACGGCTAAGTTAGAAGCTAGGTTAAGTAAGAGTATAGATGTTTCTTTTACAGGTAGTTATTCTTCTAGCGAAAATCAATTTACGCCAAGTAGTCGATTAAATGGAGATGGTTGGCGTTTATTAAATGCGCAACATAATCCTTTTGATAATAATAAAACTTATCGGGGCATCTTTCGATTTAGACAACGATTAGGCGCTAATAATAGCAAGGAGTCTAATAGCGCACTGATTCAAAACATTTCCTATTCTTTACAATTTGGTTACGAAAAACGATTAAGAGACCAAGAAGATACCCGTCATGGAGACAATTTTTTTGATTATGGGTATGTCGGAGATTTTGATTTTAACTGGCAACCTGCATTAGCTTTTACGACGGGCCCTGGAGGTTCTATTCCTGGAACAGATGCTATTAGATTTGGACATGTGGATGATACAAGGATTTTTGGTGGTTTTACCCCTGTTGATGCTGGACACCCGAATGCTAGTTTAGCCGCAGCAAATGGAGTGTCAGATTCTGGAAATTTCAATGATTTTGTCACTAGTAATGGACTTTTTGGCTATGTAAATGGACAGCGAAATGATATTTGGAGTGGTCTACACTCAAATACTAGTGCGATTTATAATTTGAATTTTAAATCAGAAGGAGAAATTTTCACTTTCAATGGAAATAGTTCTTTTGATATAGTACCAAAAGGTGGTGGCGGAAGACATACCATTGAATTTGGCGTAACCTACGAACAAAGAGTTAATCGAAATTATTCCATAAATCCGCGACGATTATGGGATTTGGCTCGCTTACAAGCCAATCGACATATTTTGGGGGTAGATACCGCAAATGTTGTGGGCGATACCTTAGTGAATTTAGGCGGAAATATAGGTTCTGTAACCGTACCTTTATATAGTACACAAATTGCGACTGAAGGATTTGATGACAATCAATTTTTTAGAAGCGTTAGAGAACTGACAGGGCAAAGTTTAAATGAATATGTAAATGTGGACGGAATTGCACCAAGTGCTTTTAGTTTAGATATGTTTTCTGCACAAGAGCTACACAGTACGGCTAATATTATAGATTACCAAGGCTATGATTATTTGGGAAATAAAATAACGGAAGACGTTACTTTTGAAGATTTCTTTCGAGCAAGAAATGCCGATGGTATTAGAACCTTTCCTGTAGCAGCCGACCGACCCATTTATGCTTCTGCTTTTATCCAAGATAAATTTTCCTTTAAAGACATTATTTTTAGAATTGGGGTCAGGGTAGATAGATATGATGCGAATAGAAAGGTACTCAAAGACCCTTATTCACTATATGCCATTCAGGGTGCTAGAGACTTTTATGCCACAACTGGTGGAGAACAGCCTGCTGGTGTAGGGGATGATTTTAAGGTGTACTTACAAAGTGCTGGTTCCAATTCAGTAAAAGCATTTAGAGATGGAGAGGATTGGTATTTCCCCAATGGAAATCCAGCGAATGATGGCAATATAATTTTTGGAGGAGAAGTCATCAATCCAAAATTTGTAGATGCTGCTGCGAATATTCAATCCGCTGATTTTGACCCAAGCACTTCTTTTGAAGATTATGAGCCACAGATTAGTGTCATGCCTCGTTTGGCTTTTTCTTTCCCGATTTCTGATGAAGCCAACTTCTTTGCGCATTATGACGTTTTGGTACAACGACCACAAGAAAGAACCAATGCAACTGCTTTAGATTACCTATATTTCTTAGATCCGAGCCGAACGCCTTCCAGCAACCCAAATTTAAAACCTCAAAAGACGATTGATTATGAAGTAGGTTTCCAACAGAAATTGAGTAATTCTGCGGCTTTAAAAATTGCTGCTTATTATAAGGAATTAAGAGATATGATTCAGACTAGAACGTACCTCTTTGTTCCTGTTTTAGGAAATTATGATACTTTCGATAATATAGATTTTGGGACAGTCAAAGGCTTTTCTTTCCAATTTGACAGAAGAAGAACCAATAATATTCAATTGCAAGCAAGTTATACTTTGCAATTTGCAGATGGAACTGGTTCGGATGCCTTATCTCAAAGGAATCTCTCGCAAAATGGTAATTTAAGAACCTTATTCCCTTTAAATTTTGATGAAAGACATCGCTTGAATGCAGTCATTGATTATCGCTTCGGAACAGGGAGACGATATACTGGCCCAAGATGGTTTGATGCGGATATTTTTGCAGATGCAGGGGTTAATCTACAAGCAACCGCCGTATCTGGCAGACCTTATACGGGTAAATCTGTACCAAGACAATTTGGTGGAGATGGTACAGTTGGAGCAATTAATGGGGCAAGATTACCTTGGAATTTTACTTTAAATATTAGAGCGGATAAAAATTTTACTTTGACAAATTCGGATGCCCCTCGTCCAGTTTATTTAAATATTTACTGTAGAGTTCAAAATTTATTAGATGCAAGAAATATTCTAGGCGTTTATTCTGCAACGGGTTCTCCCGATGATGATGGCTTTTTAGCTTCTTCTGATGGGGTCGCACGGGTAAGGACGTTAGATGCATCAAGCAGAGATGTTAGTTCGTTTTTGGATGCCTATGCTTGGGCTTTAGCCAACCCAGATTTTTATTCTTTACCGAGAAGAATTCTAGTGGGGGCTATTGTTGAATTTTAGAAAATAAATTAAACTAAAATCAAGGTGATTTTTAAAATCACCTTGATTTACTCAGCTACGAAAATAAATCAGGAATGAAATTAAAGTATTACTTATTATTGGTCTTTAGTCTATGTCTGTCTGAATGGACAATGGCACACGTTGGCCCACAAGGAAAAGATGGCAAAAAAGTCAAATCTACAACAAATAAACAAACAAACCGTCCTGCTAACTATCGAGAAGATTGTGTAGCAGCAGAAGCACAAATTGATCAGAGCATTAATAATGTTCGGGCACGGTTGCTAACAGGGGGAGATGTTTGGTGGAATGGTAGTGATCAAGGTCGCTATATTGTACCAAAAGTAACACCAGGTTCTGGTGTGCCAGAGAAATCGTCCATTTTTGCGGGTGCTGTTTGGTTAGGAGGATTTGACCCAGGAGGAAATTTAAAACTAGCCGCACAAACGTATAGTCAAGGTGGTGGTGAAGATTTTTGGCCTGGTCCGTTAAGTCCGACAGAAGGGTCTACAGATAGTGATATTTGTAAAGATTGGGATCGTTTTTTTACGGTAAAAGGGTCAGAAATAGATGAACATTTAAGAAATTTTGAAGAAGCTAAATCAGCTGGAACAGAATATGATGAAGACTTAATTCCAGAAGGCGTAAAAGGATGGCCAGCCAGAGGAAATGAATTCTTTTTTGAATTAAGAGGTTTTGAATTACCGAATACTACCCAAGGATTAGCCGCCTTTTTTGATACAGATGGCGATGGATTTTATGAACCACAAGATGGCGATTATCCAAGAATTGAATTGAGGGGTTGTGATACGCCACAATATCCAGATGAAATGATTTTCTGGATTTATAATGATAATGGAGCACCACATACACAAAGTAATGCGGATGCGATTCAGATGGAAATCCAAGTGCAGGCTTTTGCTTATGCCACGAATGATGAGATTAATGATATGACCTTTCAACGGTATAAATTAATCAATCGGGCGATTGAAAGTATTGATAGTACGTATTTCGCTATTTGGGTAGATGCAGATTTAGGTTGCCCTGATGATGATTTTGTCGGTTGTGATATTGATAGAAGTTTAGCTTTTGTTTATAATAGAGATATGCTAGATGGCATTACTGGTTGTGAATGTAATGTCGGTGGTCAAGTAAATACGTATTGTGATGAAGTACCTCTTTTAGGAGTAGATTATTTTAGAGGTCCACTAGGCCCTAAGAAATTTGCTGCAGGTGGTGGTTTAAGAAATCCAAATGTAGGAGAAGCACCTGATACGATTGTTGAATTACCAATGTCTTCTTTTACTTACTTTCTAAGAAATGACACTGCACCCGACGGTGGTACGGGAATGGGCGATCCTGTTCAAGGTTCGGATTATTATAACTTATTATCGGGAAGATGGAAAGATGGAACGCCACTTACAGATGGAGGTACTGGTTATGATCCATTAAATACAGATGTAATTCCTTTTGCTTTTCCTAACCGACCAGATGATGCTTTAGCTTGGACGATGGCGAATGAAAACTTAGAAGGATTCGATACTAGAACGATTCAAGCATCTGGTCCTTTCAGATTAGATCCAGGAGCAGTTAATGAATTAATTGTTGGAGTAGTGTGGGTACCAGATGTACAGCATCCTAATCCTAATATTGATCCTTTATTATTTGCAGATGATATAGCACAAGCTTTATTTGATAACTGCTTTGATATTACAGATGGCCCTGACGCACCTGATGTAGATTGGATTGAACTGGACAAAGAAATTATTGCCATTTTTACTAATGACGATAACACATCTAATAATGCAAAAGAGCAATATGCAGAAGTAGATTTGCAAGCACCGACTTCTCTTCCTGAAGCAGAAAGAACGTATCAATTTGAAGGCTATAAATTATTCCAATTATCTGGCCCTAATGTAAGTATTGCAGAATTAGATGATCCTAATAAAGCTAGAGTGATTTATCAAGTAGATAAAAGAAATGGAGTTACTGAAATCTTTAATTGGTCATCTGTTCCAAATCCTGGTTCCGCAGGAGCCAGTCAGCCAGACCAAATATGGGTGCCAGAATCTCAAGTACAAGGACAAGATTTAGGTATTAGTCATACTTTTAGTATTAAAGAAGACCAATTTGCAGATGGCGATAGAACTTTGATTAATCAACGAAAATACTATTTCACGGCGATAGCTTATGCGCATAATAATTATCAAGAATTTACGCAATTCCCAAATGTAATAGGTCAAAGAAAACCTTATTTAGAAGGGCGACGGAATATTGGAGATGGAACAGATCCTTTTTACACGGTTATTCCAAGAGAAATTGTCGTTAAGAAATTAAACGCTGATTTTGGGAATGGTGCAGAGATTACTCGTTTGGATGGTATTGGTGCTGGTGGGGTCTTTTTAGATATGAAAGAATCAACAGTTACAGCTATTTTAGATGGCAGTTTTACTGGAGAGATTGACTATAAAGCAGGTCAAGGACCAATTAATATTAAAATATACAATCCATTAGCTGTTAAGAACGGCGAATTCCAATTGACTTTAGTGGATGAAAATATGGATAATACGAAATTGGATGAAGAAGTTAATTGGGTCTTAACAGATTTAGCAGATGGAACAGAAATAGCCTCCGCAGTAACAATAAATTTATTAAATGAGCAAATAATCGGCGAATATGGTTTTTCTATTGCTATTGAGCAACGACCAGAAGTAGGAGAAATGGGGACAGGCTTAAATGGCGTTATTGGTTCGGAAATTAGTTATAGTGACCCTAGTAAGCCCGAATGGTTGAATGCTGTGCCACAAGCACGACAATATCCATTTAATGCTACGCAAGTTGGTTCTGGTGAGGCATTAGAACTTTATACGACTGGTTCATTGGCAGGGCAACCTGTTGATCAAGACGAATCTTTAATTAATATCTCAGGCGGTTTATTCTTCCCTTATATCTTAGCTGATTTTGAAGATAGATCACAAGAAACGAGTAATAACCCAGGTTTAATTCCTGTCAATTCTTATATTTCTCCAGCTTGGGTAAACGAAGGTCGTAATTTTAATATAGTTCGTAATTCTAAATTTACCAATAATGTTTCTGGGGTAAGAGATTTGAATAATGTAGATATTGTTTTCACAAGCGATAAATCTAAATGGAGTCGTTGTGTCATTGTAGAAACAGCGAATGTTTATTATACCAGTCAACTAGAAGGTCTAGCACTAGAAACTGAAAACGGCGCAGATAACTTTGATGTGCGAGATGCACCATCTGTAGGCTTAGAATCTGGTGCGGACGGATTACCTGCACCCGATGGAGATGGTGTAGGAATGGGGTGGTTTCCTGGCTATGCGATTGATGTAGAATCTGGAAAACGACTAAATATTTTCTTTGGAGAAAATTCTGTTTATAGAGCAGATAACCCATCTATTCAAGGATTAAATCCTAATTATTTAGGCGAAGAACCAAGAGGTGGCGATATGACTTTTAATCCGTCTAACATACTAACCGTTGCTACAGATATACCCTCTTTATTCGATTTATATGCAGGTGGACAACATTTCGTCTATGTAACAGATTCTGAATATGATGAATGTGCTGCTATTCGAGAACGATTAGATCCTAATTTTGGCGCAAGTCCTTTTAGAAAAAGAAGAGCATTAGAGCAAATTACTTGGTCAGGTATGTTATTAGCAGCTGAAGGAACAAATATGCTATCTTATGATGAAGGATTAATTCCTAATGATGTAACAGTTAAATTAAGAGTAGATAATCCTTATCAAGTAGAGGATGGTACGGGCGAATTTAATGGGTATCCAACTTATTTAATTAAGTTAGATAGTGTAGCTGCTGATGGAATTGACACAGAAGATGATATGAATGAAGCTTTGAGAGCGATTAAAGCAGTACCAAATCCATATTTGGGATATTCTGCTTATGAAACGTCTCAATTTACCAATACCGTTAAGATAACCAACCTTCCTGCAGACGCTACTGTAACGATTTATTCTTTAGATGGTCGATTCATTCGACAATATATTAGAAATGAAACAGGCCGTTCTGTCACGGGTAATAATCGAGCTATTCGTCAACAACAAATTACACCAGCATTAGAATGGGATTTAAAAAATAGTAAAGGCATTCCTGTCTCTAGTGGAACGTACTTAGTGCATATTGATGCACCAGGATTAGGCGAAAAAACCATTAAATGGTTCGGTGTTCAAAGACAATTTGACCCATCTGGTTTATAGAAATAGATTAGAACAGAGAGTAGAGAATAGAGATGGTTTATCTCTATTCTCTACTCTCTTCTCTCAAAAAAATATTATGAATAAAATTTTATACAGCATACTTTTTTGTTTCCTCTTTTTTGCAACAGTTGTGGAAGCGGGAAATCCTGATAGACAAGGAGAAGCTGGGGCTTATGAATTATTAATGAATCCTTGGGCGAGAAGCGCAGGTTTGCATACTATGACAACTTCTATGATTATGGGAGTGGAAGCGCTAAGACTAAATCCTGCTGGATTAAGCCGAATTAATGGACAAACAGAAGTATTGATTGGACATGCTCGGTACTTAGAACCAACGGATGTTAAAATGAACGCTTTTGGAGTTGGTCAAAAAGTAGGCAAAAATGGTACTTTTGGTATTAGTATTATGTCTTTAGATATGGGAGAGATAGACGTGACGACAGAAGATCAACCTGAAGGAACAGGCGCTACTTTTTCGCCTAATTTTTTCCACTTAGGCTTGTCTTATGCACACATGTTTGAGAATAAAATTTCAGTAGGAATTACTTTTCGAGCTATCTCTGAATCTATTTCTGATGTCTCTGCTTTTGGTTTTGCCCTAGATGCAGGCGTGCAATATGTGACTGGACCAAAGGATAATTTTAAATTTGGTATTTCATTAAGAAATATTGGTTCAAGAATGAGTTTCGGTGGACAAGGATTATCTTTCCCAACCGAGAATCCTGATGGTACGCTTTCTTATGATATTACGGTAAATCAGCGTTCTGCTCAATTTGAATTACCTTCTGTTTTGAATATCGGGATGTCTTATGATTTTAATTTAGATGCGGATAATCGTTTTACCATTTTAGGTAATTTTACGGCAAATTCTTTTGCTAGAGATCAAATTGGTGTAGGAGTTGAATATTCATTGAAAGAAAATTTTATGATTCGAGGAGGCTATAAAGCGGAAGTAGGATTGAGTGCTGAGCGAGACTTTGAGCAGTCGGTTTATTCTGGTTTAAGTGCAGGTGTTACATTAGAAGTACCTCCGAAGAAAGGCAGTAATAGTCGATTTGGAATTGATTATGCATACCGAGCGACGCAACCGTTTAGTGGAACACATAATTTTAGTGTCCGAGTTACCTTATAATAAACCCAAAAAAAGAGTAAAAATAAAATTTATGCATAATTAGGTGCTACAATTAATGTTTTCCCTTACTTTTTTTCAAATATTTGTTTATTTTTGTAGGACTTAATTTTAGTAACTTTTAAAGAAAATATTTATGTCATTCGAGATAGTAGGAAAACTGCACAAAAAATTTGATACAGAAAATAAAACAGCGTCCTTTCAAGCTAGAGAATTTGTGATTGAAGCAGATGATGGGCGTTATCCACAAATGGTTAAATTTCAATTAGTGCAAGATAAATGTGACGAAATTGATAAATTTAATGAAGGAGACAACATTAGAGTACACTTCAATTTAAGAGGTAGGGAATGGCAGGGGAAATACTTTACCAATTTAAATGCTTGGAGAATTGAGTACGGTACAGCAGCAGCGCCAGCGGCGGCACCAGTAGCGGCGGCAGGAGGCGATTTTCCTACTTTAGATGATGCACCTTCAAGTACAGGAGGAAGCTCCGTAGAGGACGATTTACCTTTTTAATAGTACTTAGTAGCTTAGGCATTCCTGCCTGAGTAGCATAATAAAAAACGCTAGACTTTATCAAAAGTCTAGCGTTTTTTATTATGTTTTAAAATCTTCTATTCTCTGTTCTAAACCTCCCTATTTTAACAATTTAAAGCACCGCAAACACTTATTGTTTGCCCAGAAATGTAAGTAGATAAATCAGAGGCTAGAAACAGACAAGCATCTGCCACTTCTTCTGCTTTTCCCAATCGTTTTAAGGGGATACTTGCTAGAAAAGCAGCTTTAGTTTTCTCATCTAACTCTTGGGTCATATCCGTTTCAATGAAACCAGGAGCTAAAGCATTGCATCGGATACTTCTAGAACCAACTTCTTTGGCAATGGATTTTGTGAAACCAAAAATTCCTGCCTTGGAAGCAGCATAATTGGCTTGTCCTGCATTTCCAAAATCTCCAACTACAGAACTCATATTAATAATTGAACCACTTCGCTGTTTCAACATCGGTCGAAGCACATGCTTGGTTAAATTAAAAACAGATTTTAGATTCGTTTCAATCACTTGATCCCATTGGTCTTCGCTCATTCGAAGCATCAAAGTGTCTCTGGTAATCCCTGCATTATTAATCAACACATCAATCCTTCCAAAATCAGCCAATACATTTTTAATTAACTCAGCTGATTGTTGAAACGAACTAGCATCAGATTGATAGGCTTTTACGGTTACACCGTTTTCTGCTGCTGCAGCAGCAGCTACAGCGTTTGCTTTTTCTGCGGAAGAATGATAGGTAAAAGCAACAGTTGCACCATTGCTAGCCATTTTATGTACAATAGCTGAACCAATGCCTCTAGAACCACCTGTAATTAAAACTACCTTATTTTCTAATAATTTCATAAGTTATAAATATAAGTAATCCGAGTTGCGGGTTATTCCGATTTAAATAGGAAGGAGGTCAAGTACGAGTTAAATTTGAGTATATAATATTCAAAATTCAAATAATTCCTCAGAATTTAAGTGAAATTGAATACAACTCGCAACCCGTAACTGGCAACTCGTAACTTGTGTTAAGTAATAAGAGAGAAGACTTTTTAATGAATTAATAGGTCTTCTTTTAAACTAGGGGCAAAAATAGTAGAATTATTTACAAGAGGGCTAAGTAGGGCTGAAAAAATAAACGTTTTGCTTTTTTGATGAATTGAATTCATCATTGATTTAATGTTTTAGGTATTGTTTTTTAGGAGGTTAACAAGGTTTAGAAAGATTCATTATTGAGGATAAAGAAACTATTGAAAAGTTATAATTGATAATTGTTTTAAAATTAAATGAAAACATACTTAATTGTAAATTACTGATTATTAGTGAATTATATTGGTGAATAAGATTTAATAAAATTATTTGTTTTAAATTATTTGCTTTTAATACATAAATTGTTTTATTTTGTATTGTATTTAAAACAAAACAATAGTTTAATAATTATATGAATAAAAAGACATTATGTATAAAAAAAGATTACATTATGCGTACGCACGTGCGTATATATGT
>JAFMDF010000102.1 GCA_017857395.1 Bacteroidota bacterium
ACGATGATTTCTTATTGGAAATCTTTCTAACATAGTATTCGTGCGATTGCCATTACTTTGCTGGAATTATCAATAGTCATTATGTAATTTTTGATAATGATGGAGGAACCTCAAGAATTTTCGTTGAAAAGGGTTCTGGTGATATTGGAATAGGGACTGGGCAACCAACTAGGAAACTAGATGTAAATGGAACAGTAAGAATTAGAAATGTCCCTACTGGTACAGGCGACTTTGTCAGAATAGATGCTAGTGGAAATTTATATCGGTCATCAACTGCTGCTAGAATAGGGACAAGTCAAAATACGGAAGATTTACTAGAAGAACAGAAAAAAGAAAATGGTCGCTTAAAAAAATCAAACGAGACCCAAAATGAAATGATAGCGGATTTAGAAGAAAAGATGGACGCCCAGCAACAACAAATAACTGAATTAAAATTCCTAGTCGAAAAACTCCTTATACAAAATGCGGAAACCCCAAAAAGTACCAGCTACGTGCTCCCGCTAGAACAAAAAGCGCTACTTGCTCAAAATCAACCGAATCCATTCAATGAAAATACTTTAGTTGACTACTTTATTCCAGCGACCGTTAAGCAAGCGCATATTCAAGTGACGACTTTTGATGGGAAAGTCATTGGAAAAGTCGATATTACGAAAATGGGAAAAGGCCAAGTGACCATCCAATCCAAAAGCTATCCTGCGGGCACTTATTTTTATTCGCTGGTTTTGGATGGACAGGTGATGGAGACGAAGCGGATGGTGTTGGCGAGGTAAGTTGTTAACAGTTTGGTTTCAATTTTTTTTTCCTACACCCAGTAGTCGCCTCTTCTATAGAAAATTGAAATTTTTGTTTATTTTACAATTTGCTTTTCATTTAAAAGATATACAAAATGAACCAACCAATTAAACCTTTCCTAATAGCACTACTAATCGCCTTTTTTTTCATTTCCTGCCAACAAGATAAAGTAGTAGTAGCTAAACAGGTAATTGTAATAGGGGTGGACGGGATGAGTCCTGATGGTATAAAAATGGCAAAAACACCTGTAATGGATGCTTTAATGGAAGAAGGAGCAAGTTCTTTAAAAGCAAGAGCGGTAATGCCTAGCAGTAGTGGTCCGAATTGGGGGTCAATGATTTTAGGTGCTGGACCAGAGCAACATGGCATCACTTCTAATGCTTGGAGAGTGGATAGTTTTACAATTGAAGCTACTGTAAAGGATGCAGATGGTTATTTTCCTTCTATGTTTGATTTGATACGAAAAGAGCTGCCTAAAGCAACAATTGGCTTATTTCACGATTGGTCTGCCTTAAATCATTTTTTTAATAATAAATCCCTCGATGTAATTATGGATACTCATGGCCCAGATACGACCATGCAGGAAGCTATTAAATTCATTATTAACCAAAAGCCTACCTTAACCTTTATACATCTCGATCATGTCGACCATGCTGGACATGCACATCAACATGGTTCTCCAGCATATTATCAATCTGTGGAAAAAGCAGATAGTTTAATTGGTGATTTGGTGAAGAAATTGAAAGCCAGTAATTTATATGAGGATACGCATTTGCTAATTACTTCTGATCATGGTGGAAAAGGATATGGACATGGTGGAAATTCAATGGAAGAAATGGAGATTCCGTGGATTATTTGTGGTCCAGATGTTCGGAGTAACCATAGAATTGAAGCACCCATCGATACCTATAATACAGCGGCTACTGTTTTATACCTTTTTAATATTAAAATCCCAAATTTCTGGGTTGGACGACCAGTTTTAGAGGCTTTTGATGCTCCAAAAGGAGTTAATACTTTTTAAGCTAATTCGTCGGACAAAAGTAGTTCTGATTGTGAGATTGAATGATTGTTTACGTGACGTACCCAATCATTCAATTTCACAATCTTTTCTTAATTCTGTTAGACTACTTAAACATTATTAATACCCGGCTGCCGCCCGTCGTGATTTTACCAATTCCCTCCAAACAGGTCTTAACTCCTGTCTAGGCGCTGACTTAAAATAAATATACCCAGGATCTCGAGCGTACTTATTTTCAATACTATCTACCAAAACCGAAGAGAAGAATGATTCCGATTCGCCCTGTTTATTATCATCAATATCAATCTGGCAAGTGATGTCCATATCAGGATTTACCCACGCAACAAAACTGGCATTAAAACTATAAGTTTCTGGTAAATTATATTTTTCTCGATAAAAATTCATGACACCTGCTTGTCCGTAATGTCCCGCAAATAAGAGGCAAGTCCGTTGCTGTTCGGGAGGTAAATTATGATAGATTTTAGCCACTTTTCTAGGAATTTCCTCCCAACCATGCATGTCTGCATAATCCTGTCTTAGATTTCGGACGATACCATCTTCCCAACGAAATAGACCTTCCATGCCGATGTCATCTCTAATATATAAACTATAAGCTTCCATTTTTTCAATAGGTAAAATGGGTAAAGCTAATGGAATGGCAGGTAAGTTTAAAAGCGTAATGATTGGAATTAATAATAGTGATTTTTGCCCTAACCAATATTCTAATGCCACGCCGCCTAAAGCAAAAAGCATCGCATAAGCACCAAAAGCGTAATAATCTTTACCGCTAGTTATTAATAAGAGTAAAATGACTAATAAATAAGTCCAGCCTAAAAAACGATAGGGTTTGATTTTTTCATTCGTGAAAACAAAAATTAAGCCCGCTAACCAGATAATCGTAGCTCCAAAATTGTCTAAAAATTGGGAAAATAAAAAGCTAGACGTACTAACATTCACTAATTGGGTGGACGCTAATATTTCCATGTGGCGGACAATCGGAAAATCATGTGCTACTTGCCACCATAAATTAGGAGCAGCAATGATTAGGGCAATACCCAAACTGATATAAGGATATTTAGTTAAAAATATTTTGCGGTGGTGTGTTAATAATAAGCCGCCAATCATGGCAGTAAAAAAGAAGACGATGGAATATTTGGTGAGGAAACCCAAGCCTGCGATGATGCCTAGCCAATACCAGTTTTTAGTAGGAAGATTTGCTAAATTTTTAAAATTTAGTAATTCTAATTCTCGGACAATTCGCACCATCACAGAAGCGGATAACAACCACATAAACTGATTAAAACTAACTGGTTGAAATAAATTATTACTCCCTAAAAAAGCGGGTGAAATCAAGAAACCAAATCCACCCAATAACTGAGCATATTTTTTTCCGCCTAAATCTCGTACCATGATGCCAATTAAAATAATAGAAATGGCGCCAATCAAAGCAGGAAAAAAACGCACTGCAAATTCCGTATTCCCAAATAATAATTTAGCGATTTTACCAATAATCGAAATCATGGGCGGTACTTCCATATACCCCCAAGCTAAGTGGTCGCTTTCAGATATATAGAGGTACTCATCTCGGTGCAAGCCGTACCGAGTAATTGTATTTGTAAATAAATGGATGCTCATTTTAATAGCGGCAAGTACTCCTAAAATATACCAATAGATTTTATTGATGTCAGTCGGGTGATTCATTTTTTTAGTTTGGTGATAACCATTTAGCAACCCACCCCCAGCCCCTCCCTTCAAATGGAGGGGAGTCGATAAAAGGGAAATTTTCGGCAGAAAACCTTAGCTATTACCGAAAAATTAGTTCCCTTCCTTCTGGAGGGAAGGGCTAGGGATGGGTGTGAATAGTTACTGGTGATTTATAAATAATGATTCCAAATCTAAGCACTAACCACTATGGAAATCAATAAAAATGTGGACTTCTTGAGTTTCCCAATCGGAAAACACCATTTTTAGCTATAATTATAGCCTTAGTAATATTGAAAAATAACTTAAACAACTATAATCCGTAGGGTTAATAAATCCGTGGGGAATTAAATACAAAATATCCAACTTATGTTTTATCTGTTACTTACTTTTAAATTTCTAATTTTACATTTTAAATTTTGACTTTCTTAAATGGAATATTGGCCCGACATCCTTGGTTATCGCATTGACTTTTTTACTATTTTCATTTTGTTGGGAATGGTACAGGGCTTTTTTTTGACAATATTCTTTTTGTTAGGAAAAAATAGAACGTATCAATATCTCGGAGCAATATTATTTGCGGCTGCTTTGGTAATGACGGAAATTTTTCTGTGTTACAGCGGGGTGATTGTCCATATTCCGCACTTCGTAGATTTATCCGAGCCTTTTAATTTTTTTATACCCGCTGCTATTTATTTGATGGTCGCTTCTTTAATAGGCAAACATCCTAAAAACTGGTACTGGCATTTTTTGCCCTTTGGATTTTACTTTTTATACCATTTCAATTTCTTTTTGCAAGACGAAGTATTTAAGTTAAATGCTTTTCGGAATGCTTATCACGATTATTTACCAGAATTACCCAATCATCAATCGTTTCATGCAGACCCTTGGGGTATTAAAAAATATGTGAATGAATTAGGTGTTTTACAATCTATGCTTTATGCTTGGCCGATTTATCAATTACTAGTCAATTTTTTTAAACAGCAAAAAGATTTTTGGAAAACCATTTTGAACCCGATTTACCGCTGGTGCTTTGCGTTTCTTTTTTTAAAATTACTAGCTACGACACTTTGGTTGTTTAAAGTGGTATTAGATGTTGGAGATGCTTGGGATAATATTGGGGCGGCTTTTGATACGTTTACCATCTATGCGCTTAATTTTTTTATTTTAAAAGATGGTTTATTACAAAAAGAAAATCGACCAGAAAAAAAATATCAAAAATCTGCTTTGAGTCAAACACAGATGGAAAGTATCTTGCGGAAATTAACCACAGAAATGCAGGAACAGCAACCTTATTTAAATCCTAAATTAACCTTAAAAACGTTGGCAGAAAGGATTAAAGTTAGTCCGCATCATCTTTCTCAAATTTTAAATGAGCAATTGCATAAAACGTATTATGAATGGATAGCGGAATATCGGGTGTCTGCTGCTAAAGATTTATTGAAGGCAGAAAAATATACCCATTATAAGTTGGAAGAAATCGGTAAATTAGCGGGATTTAACTCTCGTTCTGTATTTTATAAGGCATTTAAGAAATTGGAAGGCGTTGCCCCTTCTGAATTTAAAGAAAAAATAACGACTTACAAGAAGAGAGAGTAGAGACCATTTCATTGAGAGAATAGATCTGCCTGCTGGTAGGCAGGGATTAGAAAAAATAGCCAATTGTGTTCAGTATTCGGAGAACAACGCTCGTTTAAATCTCTTTTCTCTACTCTCTGCTCTCTATTCTAAATAATTTAGAGAAAATTTAAAATGATGATACAACGATTATTTATTAGTAGCTGCTTCCTTTTTTTAGGGATATATTTATCTGCTCAAGTTACGGTCTTAAAAGCCGACCAAGTTTTTGATGGCGAACAATTAAAGCAAAACTGGATAGTAGTCGTGGAAGATGAACGTATTAAAGCGACTGGATTAGCAAAAGATATTGTTATTCCAAGCGATGCCAAAGTTATCGAATTGGAAGGAACATTAATGCCTGGTATGATAGAAGGCCATTCACATATTCTGCTCCACCCTTATAATGAGACAGGTTGGAATGACCAAGTTTTAGTAGAGTCATTGACGGAAAGAGTGGTCCGGGCAACCGTTCATGCTAAAAATACTTTGATGGCAGGTTTTACGACTATTAGAGATTTAGGCTCAGAAGGGGCAGAATATGCCGATGTGGGTATTAAGAAATCTATAGAAAAAGGCATTATTCCTGGTCCTCGAATGATTGTAGCAGGTAAAGCTATTGTCGCAACAGGCAGTTACGGCCCCAAAGGATTTGCGCCCCATGTTAAAATACCATTGGGGGCAGAAGTAGCGGACGGGCATGATAATTTAATTAAAGTGGTTCGAGACCAAATTGGAAAAGGGGCAGATGTGATAAAAGTATACGCCGATTATCGTTGGGGACCTTATGGACAAGCAATGCCAACTTTTACCCAAGAAGAATTAGAATTAATGGTAAAAATAGCGAATAGTAGTGGTCGCCCTGTAGTGGCACATGCAGCAACGGCAGAAGGAATGAAAAGAGCAACGTTGGCGGGCGTACAAACCATAGAACATGGCGATGGAGGGACTAAAGAAGTCTTTGAGTTAATGGCAGCAAAAGGCGTGGCTTTATGTCCAACCATTGCCGCAGGTGATGCTATTTCGCAATATCGAGGTTGGAATAAAGGTGTTGACCCAGAACCAGCTAGGATTCAAAATAAAAGAAAGAGTATGAAAATGGCATTAGCAGCAGGTGTACCGATTGTCGCAGGTGGAGATGTCGGTGTTTTTACCCATGGGGAAAATGTATCGGAACTAGAGTTAATGGTGGAGTATGGAATGTCTGAATTGGCAGTTTTAAAAACAGTTACGGCTGGAAATGCCAACTTATTGGATTTAAAAGATGTAGGAATTATAAAGAAAGGAGGAATAGCAGATTTAATTGTAGTAGAAGGAAATCCGACAAAAGATATTACCGTACTTAGAAATGTGAAATTTGTGATGAAAGAGGGGAAGATTTATAAAGAATAAGTCACAAGTGCTCAATAGAAACTTCAATATTAAGAGGTACATCTAATTTTGAAGTTGAGGTTGAAGTTAAAATTGAAGTTGCAAAAGATAGTAAACAGTTGGTAATGTTGAGGTACCAACTGTTTACAAAGTTGCTATAATTAGCTAGCATCGCCGCCTTTATTACCGCCTAATAAGCCGCCTATCATAGAACCAGCACCACCGCCAACAAGGGCAGTAACCATACTAGCAATGTCCATACCGCCGCCAGCTTCAGCTGCGCCGCCTAACATGCCAGCCATACCAGCCAATTGAGGTAAAATACTACCACCAACTGCACCAGACAGTAAATTTGCAATAAGGCTCATGCCGTTTTTCTTAATCATATTGCCAAGAAAACCGCCACCGCCACCAAGAACAGCATTAATAATTAAAGGAAGAATTGACTCCATCTTTCGTTTTGTTTTGTTTGCTAAAATTTATTTGTCACGCTAATGTAAGCAATAATTTTAAATTAAAAACTTTTTTCATTAACAAATTATGTTTTGTAACATAATAGCATAAAATATACTTGTTTGGAGAAGCGCTACTTTTACGAAATTGGAGGAAAGTTTTAAATATAGGTTTTAGACTAAATCTTGTTCATCATAATTGATTTGTTTCTGAACTTCTTTTAAATCTAAATGCTGATTGATGTCTAATTCCTCCCTAGAAGGTATTGATTGATCTATCGAATAGCCTCTTTTTTCCATTTCTGCTGCTATCTTTTTGTTTTCCCATTCTTCTCCTAATAGTCCATCTGCTGAAAAAATAAATACAGCTAAACCGTGAATAGCAACAGCCGTACCCCAACAAACAGCAGGAAAAGCGACCCACCAATCTATATGCCTGTAATTCACGCCGCCTGAGGTTAGCCAATTGATTAATGCTAAAAAAATAATGATGATAACATATACACCAAAATGAAGATAAAACCCTTTTTTCTGTTTGACTCTCTTTTGAATTTTATTGTACGCTTCTTCGTTAGACATGCGAAATAGGCTTATGGTTAAAATAATAGTAGATTAGAGAGTAGAGACCATTTCATTGAGAGAATAGAGATAAAATCTAAGAATATACTAATTTGAACAAATTTTGATACCACAAAAGGGTGATTATACCATTTCAAATCTCTTTTCTCTACACTCGATTCTGAATAATTAGAAATAATTAAAGTATAAATTTAACAAAAGCAATTAAGAAACAAAAGCATAATGTCGTTTCAAATGTGAATTAATCGATTGTTGGAAATATAGGTAATCAATGGAAACATACAAAATAAAGTCATCATTCTACTTAAATTAATTTTCATAAGGCTTCTTTTATTATTACTTTTTGTTCCGCAATCATAAATGCTACCAACTGTTCTGACATCTTTTCAAGGTCAATTCCTAATTGTTCTTTATTAACCGCTAAAACCAACGTTGCCGATTCCTTTGGCAAATTCGAGTAACCATGCAAAGCGCCCAAAATAGCGCCAGTAATTGCTGCTACCGTATCATTATCTCGCCCATAATTGGTAACAAATTCCATAGATTGTTGAAAGTCAAAACCCGTAAATAATAAGGCGGTTAAATTGATTTGATGAATTTCTCCAGGGTGGAAAGCCATGTCTTCATTCTTCGCATCCAAGTCATCAAATAATTTTTGCAGCTGGGCAAAATAGAGGGTGTCTTGCCCTTGATAAGGCAATTTGATTTTATCTACATCAATATCGGCTCTCGTCATTTTTTTGGCAGCCGTCACACTATACAAAGCATCTTTATAAAAGCGATGCGCAGACCGACCAACTAAGCGACTATTAAAATAACCATTAGGGTCAATATCTCTTAGAGTAGCTAGAATACTTTCGGGACTAGCAGCGGGAGACATGGCTGCTGCCGTCATTGCTGCTGTTAAACCTGTAATATCTCTGGCATAACCAAGGTCAAAAATGCCTAAACGGTAAGCTGATTGATAGGCATTAGTGGCTTCATTCGGATGGACTAAACCAATCATAGGCGCATATAACATCCCTGCACAAGTTGGTTCTCCACCATAAAAATGATTTAATGCATAAGTATAGCCTTCTATATCTTTCTCCCTAAACGGCTTTGCAACAACTGCCCATTCTTGTAACCAGGACATTTCCATTAAAGCGGCCTCATAAGGGGTAGGTGCAAAACTATCTACTTGTTTTAAAGCTTTTATTTTTGCTTCATAAGCCTTGGTGATAAATTCGGCAAAATGGTAAGGGTTGCTCCCTTTTTGTTGGTAAAAATCGCTGCCTTCTTCGATGATAAAATCCGTTAATAATCCTTTCCAGCGCGTATCATCGGTCGTACCGCCTGCAGGTAAATTCATCTGCCAAGTACCTTCTGGTGATGGCGCACGGACCATTTTATCCAATTTTTGGACAAACCCATATTCAGTTTGAATATTTTCTCTTTGCCACATTTCTGTTGGCGCCCCCATGGCATCGCCAATCGCTGAACCGACTAACATGCCTAAGACTTTATCTTTTAATAATGCTTTAGAAATTTTTAGCGGAGTCGTCGGCTTATTATTTATAGTAGATTTAGGAACTGTTTTAGGTAGGGTTGTCGTCGTCTCTTTACAAGAAAGAAGGAATAGACAACAGGCAAAAAACAAGTATAAATTAGTGAATAATCTCATGTTTGGTATTTCTTTCAAAAGTACAAAATCTAGCTGATTATATCGCTCTGTTCTTAGAAATGGCGTATATTGAGCATTAAATATGTCTTTATCAAAACCTATTTTTAGCATCAAACAAAACGAAAAATGAAGCGAACTACCTTTTACCTAATCACGATTCTAGTTTTTTTTCTTTTAGCTTGCCAAAGTGAAAAAGAAGAAAAAAATACCCCTCCAAATATCATCTACATCTTGGCAGACGATTTAGGGTATGGAGACATTTCTGCTTTCAACGAAAATAGTAAAATCAACACGGCAAACATTGATAAAATAGCTGCTGCTGGCATGAAATTTACCGATGCCCATAGTGCATCTGCTGTTTGTACGCCTACCAGATATAGTATTATGACAGGGCGTTACGCTTGGCGAAGTAGGTTGAAATCAGGCGTATTAACGGGAAAATCCAAAGCATTAATTCCAAATACTCGAAAAACGGTGGCTAAAATGTTGCAAGAGAATGGCTATCAGACTGCTTTTATTGGTAAATGGCATTTGGGTTGGGATTGGGGATTGACGACAGATACGTTGGGGGGAAAGGGTTGGAATGCTACCGATTTTGACAATTTAGATTTTACGAAACCCGTTAAAAATACGCCTAATGATTTAGGTTTTGATTATGCTTATGGGCATTCAGGTTCTTTGGATATGGCGCCTTATGTCTATGTAGAAAATGGCAAAATCACTGCTGAACCAGATAGAATTACTAGGGATACTGCCAAATATACTTGGTGGAGAGAAGGGCCAACGGGGGCAGATTTTGTACATGAACAAGTCACGCCGAATTTCTTTAATCGAGCTATTGACTATGTAGAACAGTGCCCTAAAGACGAGCCTTTTTTCTTGTATTTAGCCCTACCTTCTCCACATACGCCGATTTTACCTACCCCAGAATGGCAAGGAAAAAGCCAACTTAATTATTATGCAGATTTTATGCTGATGATTGATGATTACATGGGGAAATTGATGGCTACTTTAGACGAAAAAGGACTGACGGAAAATACGTTAGTTATTTTTACGAGCGATAATGGTTGTTCCCCCGAAGCAGATTTTACTATTTTAGGGGAACAAGGACATGACCCCAGCTATATTTTTAGAGGGCATAAAGCAGATATTTATGAAGGTGGGCATCGAGTACCATTTATTGCCAGATGGCCAAAAGTAATTGCCAAAAATGGAGTAACTGACCAGTTAATTATTAGTACGGATTTAATGGCAACTTGTGCAACTATTATTGACTATGACTTAGCGGATAATGAGGGAGAAGATAGTTATAGTTTACTACCTTTTTTTGAAAATAAACCCACTCCAACAATCAGAAAAGATGGCATTCATCATTCCATAAATGGCAGTTTTGCTATTCGTGTAGGCGATTGGAAATTGATTATGGATGCAGGTTCAGCAGGATGGAGTTTTCCGAATCCAAGACAAGTAAAGGCGATAGATACGTTGCCTCCGATTCAATTGTATAATCTGAAAGATGACCCAGAAGAAGTGATTAATTTGCAAGCTACAGCATCAGAAAAAGTAGAGGAATTGACAACGTTGCTAACAGATTATATTCAAAATGGAAGGAGTACCATTGGAAATCCTCAAAAAAATGATGATTTTAAGGGCGATTGGAAACAGATTGATTTCTCGAAAGTACAAAAAACGGAATAAAGGAGTACCTCTCAAATTGTCGTCCGTAGCTTGGATATTCTTGCCCGAGTAATGTCGCTTCTATACTTTGCTCGGGCAAGAATACCCAAGCTACGGTTAAAGAATATGGGTGCGATAATTTGAGATACCTCTAAATAAATCTATTATAGAAAAATAAAAAAAGATAACCATGACCTTTTCAGAAATCATCGGCGCTATTGGTGTTACCATTTTATTAATCGGCTACTTAATGAATTTAAATGGAAAATTAGCAGCTAATAGTCCTTGGTATATGTTGATGAATGTGGTTGGGTCTGGTATGGCTTTTTATTCTTCTTATTTAATTGATTTTGTTCCTTTTATGGTGCTGGAAGGTATTTGGACAGGGATTTCTGCTTTTTCATTGACTAAAATATTGATGACTATTAAAAGGTCAAATGTATAACTAAAGAAGACATTCCTAAGATGATATTTCCCCTTTGAATTATTAGTTTTTACTCATTTCATTGGAGGATAATCATTTTAAAGTAGGGCGATAAAATCACTTCTTTATTCCTTTCGGAAAAAACTAAAATCACCATAATTTTTTATTTTAGGGTAGAAAAACTTGCATGTTTCAGCAAAACAGGCTTACATTTGATATAAGTTCTACAAATATTGAACAAATAAATTCTTGTTCTCGTTTATTACTTCTACAAATATTGAAGAAATATCTTCTTAATTATAAATTCTTAAGCTACAAATATTAAATAAATGGCGCAATTAGGTTATTTAGAAGAAACCGTCTTATTACTCATTCTCGTTATGGAAGAAGAAGCTTATGGCTTTACGGTAAGTGAAGCTTATAAAAAACATACAGGGAAATCTATTTCTATTAGTGCCATTCATACGGTCTTATCAAGAATGGAAACGAAAGGCTTGATTGAATCTGAAATGACGGGGGCAACAGAACAACGAGGTGGACGACGCAAACGAATTTTTAACTCCACTAATCAGGGCAAAGAAATAGTCGCTGAACTAAAAGCAGCTCGCCAGAAATTGTGGGACCAAATTTCTTTTTTATCATGAAGCAATTACCAAAACCACCTAAATGGGCAGACCATTTTTTACAATGGTTTGTCGATGAAAAGTTATTAGAGGAAATACAAGGCGATTTGCACGAAGCTTATTATCACCGTATTAAAACGGAGGGTTTATCAAAAGCTCGTTGGAAATTTGTGGAAGATGTTTTTCGTTTTTTCCGCCCTTATGCTTTTGAAAAATATTCTGATACTAAACAATTCCTACCTATGTTTACTAATTATTTTAAAATTGCTTTTCGCAATATCCTACACCGCAAACAATTTACGGCTATTAATTTATTGGGCTTGTCCATTGGTATTTCCGCAGTACTTTTAATTGGGATGTATTTGCAAAACGAATGGTCTTATGATCAGGCAACGCCTGACCAAGCACAAATTTATCGGTTGAGTATGCACCTCCGAGACCAATTATATGCACCTATTTCATTTGAAAACTATCAACAAACTAGTGGAATAGAACAACTTAGGCTAGTTAATTTTTTGGAACAACAAGATGGAGTGGAAAGCGCAGCACATATTGTTCCTTCAGATTCGGGGGTCAATGGTATGCAACGGGCTTATGTACAGGTGAATAATAAAAAGTTTATACAAGAAAAATTCTGTTTTACAAATACAGGTAAAGAGGTATTAGACATTTTTCCACAACAATTTTTATTAGGCAATTCAGCAGCTGCTTTTACCGATTTTAATCAAGTCCTACTTACAGAAAGTATGGCGGCACGTTATTTTGGTAAACAATGGGCAAATGAACCTATTTTAGGTACCCCTTTTATTTATGATAGCTTAAATTATGAAATTGTTGGTGTTGTCAAAGACCCACCGAGTAATGTTCATTATGACTTTAATGTACTCGTTTATATGCCAAAAGTGCCAGGCTGGGGGGGGTATACTTATCTGAAAACTATAGCAAATACCGATATTTTGGCTATTAATGAACAGTTGAATAAGGAAATAGCTGTCTTTTTGCCAAGTTTATCTGAAAATAAATTATGGAAAGGTTTCAGGAGCTTAGCGTTAACAGATATTCATTTTACCAATGATCATTTATATGAACTAAAGCCCACTGCGAATAAAGCGTATCTAAAAATTTTTAGTATTATGGCTTTGGTTATTTTATTAATTATATGGACGAATTATACCAACCTTTCTATTGCTATGTACGCCGACCGTCAGAAGGAATTGGGGATGCGAAAAGTGATGGGAGCTAGAGGACAGGATATTTCTTTTCAATTATTAATTGAAGCCATTTTACTAACCTTATTATGTTTGCCAATCGTTTGGATTTTTTTACAAATAGGTGTTCCCCGAATCAATGAATTATTAGGTTGGGAAATCAATATGGATATACTATATAGTTTTCAGACTTTTCTGATATTATTGGGTATTTTAGGTTTAACAGGTCTATTTAGTGGGCTTTATCCTGCCTTGGTATATGGACAAAAATCAATGGTCAAATTATTCGGTGCGACTTTAACTGGAAAGCCTGGTAAAAAACTATTCAATTTTAGAAATTCCTTAGTGACGATACAATTCACTTTGCTGATTGGCTTGCTAAGTGTTACTTGGTTTATTCATCAGCAAATGGACTATATTAATAATAAAGACCTTGGTTTTCAAAAAGAAGGGGTCGTATTTTTTAATATGTCTGGTGGCGAAAAATACCAACAATTAAAAAATGAATTAGCTAAATTTCCTGAATTTGAAGCGATTGGAACGGGCATAAGACCCGGTGCAGAAATGTATAACCAATTGACTTATAAAATGAAAGGGAGCGACCTTACCTTAAATGATGGGAGTACGGTTTATCCCGATGCAGATGCGTTCACCGCTTTGGGTATTGACTGCCCTGCCTGTCAAGCACTAAAAGAAGGGAAAAAAAGGATTTTTGTAATTAATCGAACGGGAGCAGAAAAATTAGCGAAGTCTATTAATACAACTCCCGAAGCATTAATTGGACAAACGATTGTTTTAGAACCTGAATCCGAAAATGAAGAAAATGGATTTGGTTATCCTTATACCATTGCGGGCATTGTAGATGATTATAAATACTTTAGTTTAAAATACCCTACCCAAACGCTGTTTATGCACGTTATCCAACGCCCCAATTGGACGAGCGAGGTATTAATCAAAGCAAAGACTGATAATTGGCAAAAAACCATCGCTAAAATAGAAAATGCTTATAAAGCGGTAGAAAAAGACACACCATTCGCTATTCGATTTTTAGATAAGCATATAGAGACTTTATATGTAGCAGAAAAACAAGCTAGTTATTTTATGGCTGGTTTAAGCTTAGTCGCTATTATTCTGGCACTAATGGGCTTGGCTGGTATTGTATCTTACATTGCTTTCAATCGTCAAAAAGAAATTGGTATTCGGAAAGTATTTGGTGCTTCGACGAGAGATATTTTATGGGTGATGAATAAAGATTTTGTCCTTTTAATGTTGATTGCCATATTGATTGCTGCTCCGTTTGCTATTTATTTAACCAAACAATGGCTGACTGGTTTTGCCTACAGTATTACTGTTAACCCATTGATTATCTTGCTTTCAGGGGGCATTTCACTAATTTTGGTTGTATTCGTAGTGTCTATTCAATCTCGTAAAACGATTGATAAAAATCCGATTGATGTATTAAAATATTAGTAAAATTGAGATTACACTAAATACCGTGTAAAATGAATTACTTTATATTTATTAATAACCCCTCGAACGCAGCAATGCTGCTCTTTATGGGAATTTGAAGGGATGGAAACAATTTATTTTCATTGAAAATAAATTGTTTCCATCCCTTCAAATAGCCCGTATGCGGGCGCAAGTGTGGTTATCTAAAATAGGAACAAACTTATTCTACAGTGTACTAAATACATTGTTCAATAAATAAGTGGGTGTTTTAAAACATCCCGTTGCTAGTTACTGGTTGCTAGTTCTGCCTAAAAAGAAACCAGCAACTAGCAACCAGCAACAATTTAAAATTTCAAGAAACTTATTGAACGGTGTACTAAATTTATATCATGAAAAAAAACGTATTCTTTCTATTTTCTTTTTGTTGCTTAAATTTAATAGCACAACAACGAAGTTTACCAATGACGGCTACTCAAACACAAAAAGAATTGGCGATGTCTGAGACTAACGGAAATAGCAGTAGCGGACAATATCGCTATTATGCCAAAGGAGAAAAATCACCTTATACAGGAATATTATTTGCCAAATACCCAAATGGGAATTATGAAACTTGGCAAACATATATAGACGGTATTGGTCAAGGAGTTTGGATTAATTATTATGAAAATGGACAGTACAAAGAAGTCGGCCATTACGAACAAAATCGAGTAGAAGGACCTATTAAAAAATATCACCTTAACGGTCAATTAAAAGCAAGCGGTACTTATAAAGATTGGCGAATACGTATTGGCGAGTGGAGCTATTATGATGAAAATGGCCGATTGATAAGAACGGACGATTATGGCGAAAAAGGCAATTTTAAAGAGGTGGAAGCCTACTATCAAAGAGGCGAAATTTCTTATAGCTGGTATCAACAGATTTTGGCTAGAAAGGAGTGATTGCATCTTTACTATTTCTTATCATTTTATTAACTCAAAAATGTCAACTATTTTTTTTGGTTGGATAAATTTGTCAAAAAAAACTATTCCAAAACCTCAGGCGAGCGCCCCAATTTAACCAAAGCCCAAGCCGCCAATATCATAAAAAACATAGCAGGAAATCCACCTAAATTAGAAGCCATCTTCACCCCCTCAATTCCCGAATTGGTTATCATAATCAAAGAAATAGCGCCAATCGTTACGCCCCATATAATTTTAATAAGCAAAGAAGGTTCTGGGCTGTCAGGAGAAATACCTGTGGAACTCAAGCCACTCATGGCAGAAGTATTAGAATCAGAAGCCGTAACGAATGATAAAAAGATAATAATTAAAAATATAAAACTGACGATTTTAGGAAAAGGAAAGTCGCCTAAAATGGCAAAAGCTACATTTTCAATACCTTCATTTTGTAAGATGGCATAAATAGGGCTATCTACGCCAAAATAATCTAGATGCAAAGAAGTGCCACCGAAAATCATCATCCAGACAGCACCAAAAATACAAGGGAAAATTAGATTAAAGTGAATGAATTCTCGAACGGTATAACCAAGAGATAAACGCCCTAAAAATAAGGCACTAACAGGTGCCCAAGCCAACCAATTTGCCCAATAAAAAATCGTCCAACTTTCTGCCCAGTTATCTTCTGGGCTTAACCCAACATATAAACTCCTTTGGAAAAAGGTTTGAAAAAATTCTCCAATACCTTCTACCCCAATTTTTAAAATAAATAAAGATGGGCCACAAATAAAGACAAAAATAGCCAAGCCAATAAAGGCTTTGATATTCCAATCGGATAATAGTTGAATCCCTTTCATTAAGCCACTAATTGCGGACAAAACAAAGGTGGCGACAATTACTAAAGTAATAATCGTTAAAATTAAAGTACTACTTTCTATGTCATATAAAGTATTCAAACCGCCTGCAATCGTTAAGATGCCTGTGCCTAAAGAGGACGCCATCCCTGCAACCAAACTATATAAACAGATGGCATCAATCGTTTTGCCAATATTGCCTTCTACTCGTTGACCAAAAATAGGATAGAGCATCGAGCCTAAACTAAAAGGTCGTTTTAAATTATAATAAACCAACGCAAATAAAAGCCCTGCAGCGGTATAAATGCCATAAGGGATTAGTGTCCAATGCATAAATAAAGTGGACATGGCAAAGCGCATAGATTCGATACTATTTGGTTGAATGCCTAAACCTTCAGGTGGCGCATGGAGGTGATAAAGTGGTTCTGAAGTTCCCCAAAAAAGAATGCCTGTCGCAATAGTGGTACAAAGGGTGATAGAAAACCAGCGCCATTTGGTTAAGAAAGGTTTGGCATTTTTGCCACCAATGCGGACTTTGGCAATTGGTGAAAAATAAATCCAGACTACAATTCCAAAAAAGCCTAAGGTGCTAATAGAATACAACCAGCCAAATTTATCCAATAAGAAGCTATTTAAAGCACTCGCATTTTTAATAAAACCTTCGCTGTCAATCAAGCTATAAGAAACGGAAGCAATTAGAATCAAAAAAGGTGGCCAAAAAACGGGGTGTTTCAAATTACGCATGGCCATAAGATGGTGAATAGAATTTGGTTGGCAAAAGATTCGAGCTTAATTATGAAAACTTAATCTATTATCAGACAACCTTCATCTAATTTCCTGCACCTTCCAACGTTAAATCTCCTTTTTCTCAAACAAGACGCCATTTTTAACGTTTCGTTTTCATTTAAATTAAAAACTAGATAGGTGTATAACTCCTTATCAGTTGTCTATATGGAACAATGTTAGACGAATGTAGATTTTCTGGAAGCCTTTTTTTTAAATAACCTTGAAATAATAACGTCTAACTTGCCTGCCGATAGGCAAGTAACTTTTAACACCCGATTTATTAAATCACCTTAACATTTTATGAAAAAATTATTAACCCTATTCCTGTTTTGTTCGATTGGATTGACCCTTTTTGGACAGGAAAAAGTAACCATTAGTGGCTATATAACCGATGCCGACAATGGAGAAAGTATTATTGGTGCGACTGTCTTTGTCACAGAAACGGCAAGTGGTACAGTAACCAATGTTTATGGTTTTTATTCCATTACGCTCGAACCTGGTGATTACACCGTTGAATACCGTTTTTTAGGGTATGAAACTATTACGAAACAAGTGCCATTAACTGCTAATCAGCGAATTGACTTAGAATTAAGTGAAGGTGGTGTGCAACTCACCGAAGTTGTGGTGACAGGCGAACCCGAAGATATTAATGTTTCTGGTGTGCAAATGAGTACACAAAAGTTAGATATTAAAACCATTCAAAAATTACCTTCTTTTTTAGGAGAAGTAGATGTCATTAAAAGTATCCAAACCTTGCCAGGCGTTTCTACAGTCGGCGAAGGGGCAAGTGGTTTTAATGTAAGAGGTGGAAGTGTCGGACAAAGTTTGGTGTTGTTGGATGAAGCCCCTGTTTATAATTCTTCGCATTTATTGGGATTTTTCTCTGTATTTAATCCTGATGCGGTGAAAGATGTCAAATTAATTAAAGGAGGTATTCCTGCTCGATATGGTGGTCGAATTGCTTCGATTTTGGATGTTAGAACAAAGGAAGGAAATAGTAAAAGATTCGCTGCCCAAGGCGGTGTCGGCTCTATTTTTAGCCGATTGGCAGTAGAAGGCCCAATTGTAAAAGATAAAGCGTCTTTCATTATTGCAGGTCGGCGATCTTATGCGGATGTTTTTGCCAAAGCTTTTACGGATGTTTTAGATGATGGCGCTGCCTTAAATTTTTGGGATTTAACGATGAAGACCAATTATAATATTAATGCTAAAAATAGAGTCTTTGTCTCAGGTTATTTAGGTCGAGATAATTTTAAATTTGATGCCCAACAAGGGTTTAGTTGGGGAAGTCAAACGGCAACTGCTCGATGGAATCACCTTTTTAACGACCGTTTATTTTCCAATTTTACTTTTTTTTATAGTAATTACGATTACGAATTGGCATTTGGTGAAGATGATTTAGATAAATTTAATTGGAATTCGACCATTAAAAATTTAGATTTTAAACCAGAATTGACCTATTTTATTAACCCAGAAAATAAACTAACTTTTGGTGGAGAAATCCTAAGTTATACCTTTGAACCAGCCAATGCGGTTGGGGTGAGTAATGGGGAGACAAGAGACATTAGTATTTCAGAAAAGAAAGCTTTAGAAATTTCTGTTTTTGTAGGCAATGACCAAAAAATAGGAGAGAAGATTGATTTGCAATATGGTTTACGTTATTCTAATTTTTCTTATGTAGGCCCAGGGAAATATTTTGAATTTGCAGATGCGATAGAACCTGGAACAAGGAGGTTTGTGACTCAAGAATTTACCGCAGAAAATGGGGAATCCATTGCCAATTATGGAACACTAGAACCAAGATTTTCAGTCAAGTATCAATTAAATGGACAAAGTTCTTTAAAAGCAAGTTATAACCGAACGGCGCAATATATTCATTTAATTTCAAATACGACTGCTTCTAACCCATTAGATGTTTGGACACCCAGTACCAATAATATCAAACCTGAGATTGGTGACCAAATTGGTTTAGGCTATTTTAAAAACTTTGGCGAAGAAAATGATTTTGAGACTTCCGCTGAAGTGTATTATAGAAAAACCAAAGGCCAAATTGATTATGTAGATGGCGCAGATATTTTGATTAATGAATTTTTAGAAGGTGATTTATTAGAAGGAATTGGCAGGGCTTATGGCTTAGAGTTGTATGTGAAAAAGAACACAGGGAAATTCAATGGTTATTTGAGTTATACCCTAGCTAGAACAGAATTACAAGTAGACGGTATTAACAATAGCGAATGGTATCCAACCCGATTTGACCAAACCCATAATTTTAAATTATCGCTCTTTTACGAACCAGAAAACCGCTGGTCATTCTCTGCTAATTTTACTTATGTATCGGGGACACCAACCACTTTCCCAACCTCTCGTTATCAAATTCAAGGATACACGATTCCTTTAAATTATGGCGATGGTCGGAATAATGTCCGTATCCCTAATTTCCACCGATTAGATGTAGCCGCCACTTTAAAAAATAGAAAAACGAAGCGTAACGGTAATGCTAAGAAAAATGAAGGCTATTGGGTGTTTTCTGTATATAACGTCTATGGGAGAAGAAATCCATTCTCGATTTATTTTGCACAAGCAGATGAACGAGTAGCTAATGGCGAACCGACAAGAACGACCGCTAATCGAGTATCTATTATCGGAAGTGCTTTTCCTTCGGTTTCTTATAATTTTAAGTTCTAACAGTAGCGCCAAGCTCTGCTTGGTGTAGGTAAGTATTGGTATCAAATAATTAGGCAGCCAAGCAAAGCTTGGCGCTACAGAAAATAAAAATACATGTCAATTAAAAAATATAATTTCCAAACCGTTTTATTAGCATTATTGCTAGTTCAAATAGCCTTTACAGGTTGCGAAGATGAAATTTCGCCAACCTTAGAAGAAGCGCCACAAATAGTGGTCATAGATGCCTGGATTAATAATAAACCAGAACCGCAAGTTATTAAAGTGATGGGCACACAACCTTATTTTGACAATACTTTACCAACAGGGTTGAGTGGTGCAATCGTACAAGTCGCCGATGAAAATTTAGAAGTGTATGATTTTATAGAAACGGCACCAGGAGAATATACTTGGACGCCACAAAATGGAGAGACTTTTGGAACGATTGGTTTACAATATGGCTTAAATGTGGAGTATAATGGCGTGACATATAATTCCATTTCCAAACTAAATAATGTACCACCAGTTGATAGTATTTCTTTTACTTTTGAAGAGGAAGATGGTCCTTTTCCTGAAGGTTATTTTGCAGAATTTTGGTCAAGAGATTTGGTAGGAGAAGGTGACTCTTACTGGATTAAAACATTTAAAAATGGCGTGTATCAAGGAAAACCCGGAGAAATTAACACCGCCTTTGACGCAGGATTTTCTGCGGGCGGTAGCATTGATGGATTAATTTTTATACCACCCATTCGATTTGGCGTAAATTCTTTTGAAGAGGACGAAAACGGAGATTTACAAGCCCCTTATTTACCTGGAGATTCTATTTATGTGGAATTACATTCCATTACCAATGAAGCTTTTTATTTTCTAAACGAGGTTCAATTTCAAACAGATAGACCGGGCGGATTTGCCGAATTATTTGCGACGCCTTTAAGTAATGTCGTGACGAATATTATTCCTTCGGATGAAAATGTGGAAGTGGTTGGCTTTTTTAATGTCTCAGCCGTGTCAGGGAAAGGGAAGCGGTTAGTAGAATAGCAATAAATTCAAATAAAATACTATTTTTGATGTAGAATTAATTGTACGGAAAGTGCTTCCAGAACTCCAAGTTCTGAAAGCACTAAGTATTTTAGTATAAAGTCTATTAACATGAAAAAGATACTCTTCCTTTTTAGCCTACTCGTTATTTTTCAAACTTGCCGACCAGATAATGGGATTGGTTCAGAAGCAGGCGTATATGATGTAGACCCCGTCTTTGAACCTTATGTGCAAGAGTTTATAGCGGAGGGCGCTAAACGAGGGAAGACGATTGATTTTTCAGATAGTGGATTGATTGTAGAATTTTCAGATGTTCAATTAGCAGGGGCGAATGGCCGTTGTTACCTCGGACAGCATCATGTAGAAATTGATAAATCGAGATGGTTTTCTTTTAGTGAAGATGTACGAGGATTCTTGTTATTCCACGAATTGGGACATTGTGAATTGGATAGACTACATAGAAATGATAAGTTTGGGAATGAAGCTTGGAAAAGTATTATGCGAGGAGATCCATTAGAAGGCATAGAAATATGGATGCCTATTCCATTTTTTGGCTTTAGAAAGGATTATTTTACGGATGAATTATTTAACGAACAAATAGGTTTACCCGATTGGGCGAATCAAACCTTTGCTTATGCAGAAGTACCAGCATCGGCAAAAGAAGTCGTTAAGTCAGCCGAAAATACAGACCGAATTAATCAACGATTTACAGAATTAACGGAAGATTACGAATTAGAAATTGATTTTTCTTTACTAGGCGCAGGAACGACGAGCGTCATTAAATTGATTTGGGGAACAACGACCAATCATTATTATATCCAAATTTTCCCTGGTCTCCCCGCTTATCGAGTGAGTGGTTATTTTATTGGTGTACATCAAGATAACCAAGATAATGGCTTGTTTTTTAACCAAAATATTTCCAATATTAATGGAGCACCGCTTAATAAAATTACGATTCGTAGAGAAGGCGGATTTGAAAAAATCTTTATGAACGAGCAATTTATTTACCATATTGATTTGCAGAAAACGCCTTTAGCATCTGTTCGGGTGGAAGCGACTACGCCACAGGATGCGCTTGATAATGCTTTTGACATTCAGCGGTTTGAGGCTCGAAAAATTAACTGACATTTAATGCAAAAAAGAAAAAATTTTATTCCTTTCGGTCAAAATAAGGATACTTCTTTAGATTATCTATTGGGCATCCTAGAAGATGCCAGAATAACCACCTTACAGAGAATCGAAGGTATTAGCCAAGCAGAATTACATTGGCAATATGCTAAAGGGTGGAACACCATAGGCGCTTTATTGCATCATATATATGCACTAGAAAATTATCTACGAATTATGTTCTTGGATAATAGAAAATTAACCGAGGCAGAATTAAAAGAATTTGGTCCAGCCTTAAAAATGGGGAAATATTTACCACAATTGATTACCAATGATTCGATTGATTTTTACCTTAAAAAATTAATTGATTCTAGAACGATTTTATTAAATGAAATTCACCAATTAGATAAAGAAAATTTTCATAAAAGAAGAGATGGCTATGATAAAGAAAATGGCTGTAATTTGGCTTGGGTACTTTATCATTTGGCAGAAGATGAACTGCATCATAGAGGGCAGATTAGTATTCTGAGAAAACTTTACCAAGAAAAATTAGGGGTATGATGAAAAACAAATGAAAACATAAAGCGATAATTTATTATATTTGACCAAATAATAAATTATCCATATATGAAAAATAATTACGGCTACTTCGTATTCCTACTATTAACAATTTACAGTTGTCAAACCGCTTACCAAGCCAAACCACACGATTTCCCAAAACCAGTTGATACGACCGATAAACCCATCGAGTTCCAAGAAAAAAAGACCTATACTACCGAAAATGGCGTATCTGCGGATAATCTCTTTGATGGCGCTAGGTTAAACGATTTTCAACAATTGAATCAAGATACTTTTCAAGCAAGTATTCATCCAGAAAATAAACCCATTAACCGAAGTCCTTATTATGCTTTTCGATTATGGTCAGCAACGCCGAAAAAGGTAGTCATTGAACTAAATTATACAGATGCTGCTCACCGTTATTTCCCTAAGATTAGCACTGATGGAGAGAATTGGACACTTTTAGATTCATCACAAGTGCAATTGGCAAGTGACAGTGTCAATGCTTTTATACAATTAGACCTTAATGCAGATAAAATATGGATAGCTGCACAAGAATTACAAAATAGTACGCATGTTAAAAACTGGTGTTTAGAACAAGCAAAATTAACGGGTGTGGAATTTCAAGTAGCGGGTAAAAGCAAGAAAGGAAGAGATATGTTTTTATTAGATATTTCTAAAGGAGAAAACAGAAAAAAAGATATCATTGCCATTATCAGCCGACAGCATCCTCCAGAAGTAACAGGTTATTTAGCCATGAAAGCCTTCATTGAAGAAATTTTAGCAGATAAGCCATTGAGTAATGATTTTCGGAAAAAATATCATTTATTAGTGTTTCCACTAATGAATCCAGATGGGGTAGATTTAGGACATTGGCGACATAATACGGGTGGGATAGATTTGAATCGAGATTGGGCTTATTATCATCAACCAGAAGTCAAACAAGTAGCGAATTACATTGTAAAAACTGCTAAAAAAAATAAGTCAAAGGTTATTCTAGGGATGGATTTTCACTCTACTTATTACGATGTCTTATATACCAACCAACAATCTGCCAAGAATCTACCTCATTACAAAGATTATTGGGTGGCTGGTATTAGAGAAGTCTTAAGTGAAGAAAAAATCAGAGAAAGTCCTTCTAATGTTGGTGCGCCTGTTTCCAAAGGCTGGTTTTTGACTCAATTTGAAGCAGAAGGTATTGTTTATGAAGTGGGCGATAATACGCCCCGAGACTTGATTGGCAAAAAAGGACAAGCTGCTGCTATAGAAATGATGCAATTACTGATTTATAAATAGAGTATAAAAACTAAATTTATTACTCTTTATAGAAAATTAAGATATGAAAAACCACTACTTCCTTTTATTCGCTTTATGTTTTCTCTTTGCCTGCAACATCCAATATCCCATCATGCAACAAACCGATGCTTCAACTGGAGGCATGGTCGCAACTGGACAACCATTGGCGACTTTGGCTGGACAACAAATGTTGGATAAAGGCGGAAATGCAGTAGATGCGGCAGTAGCAAGTGCTTTTGCTTTAGCGGTGGTAGAACCAAGTATGAGTGGATTAGGTGGACGATTACAAGCAATCGTTCGGTTGCCAAATGGTGAAGTTCACGGAGTTGATGCCACGACCGAAGCACCGATAAATTATGATACAGCAACAACGCCAATTGTCCGTTTTGGTTATGAAGTAATAGGCATACCAGGGGTAGTAGCGGGTTTATGTAAGTTGTTGGAAGACCACGGAACTTTATCGTTAGAAACGGTCATGCAACCAGCTATTAAATATGCCAAAAAAGGCTTTCCTATTTTAAAAGGAGAAGCTTTTCGACATACCTTTGCGGTAGACGAACTAAAGCAATTTGCGGGAAGTCGGCAATATTTTATGAAAGATGGACGGACGTATAAAGAGGGGGAAAAGTGGATACAGAAAGATTTAGCAAATACTTTAGGGTTGATTGCCAAAGGCGGTAGAGATGCTTTTTATAAAGGAGAAATTGCTAGAAAAATAGTGGCTGATTTTCAAAAAAACAAAGGAATTTTAACCCTAGAAGACTTAGCGAATTACGAAGCAAAAAGCAGCCGAATTTTATCGGGGAATTATAGAGGACATGAATTGCATGGTTTATGGGTGCCATCTTTCGGTGCGCTAACTATTCAAATTTTGCAAATTTTAGAAAATTTACCGATGTCTGAATTAAAAGACGCAGATTGGGCAAGTGCGGTTAGTCAAGCAATAAATCTTGCTTATCAAGACCGATACAAGCAAATGGTGGCGAATACAGATTCTATTGTCAATGCATTGACTTCTAAAACTTATGCCAAGCAGCAAGCCATGAAAATAAATATTAACGGTGCAAGTTTAGGGGATTTACAATTCAATTCAGATAATGACCCAGAAGGTTGGGCAACAGCAATGGGGCATACAACGCACCTTTCTACCGCTGACAAAAACGGTATGATGGTCGCTTTGACGCAATCCCTTGGCCCAAATATGGGGTCAAAAGTAGCGAGTCCTGAATTAGGCTTTTTATATGCGGTAACACTAGGTCGTTATTTAGGCGTTTATCTGCCAGGACAAAGAGCGGCATCTTTTATCTCTCCATTTATTATCACCAAAGACAATCAACCATTTATGGCATTAGGTGCTGCTGGAGGTAGTCGAATTGTTTCAGCTATTACTGCTGTCAGCACTCGGGTAATAGACCACAAATTATCGTTGGATAAGGCTTTAATGGCACCAAGAGTTTATCCTGATAAAGATACGATACAATTAGAAACGCATAAAGGAACTGGCTGGAAATCCGCTTTTACAGCAGAACTGGAAAAAGAAGGTTTTAAGGTGAAAATTATTGATAAACCAGCACGATTTGGTCGAGTGCATGCAGTATTATTTGATGCGAAAACAGGTCGATGGATTGGCGGGGCAGACCCTGATTGGGAAGGGGCGGTAGCTGGTGAAAAGAAGTAATTTATTGACAAGCTCCACAAACACCAGACAAAACCAACTGACTATCTTCTAATTGAAAATCTGTTGGCAAGTTTAAAGTAGGAATTTTAACATCATCCAAACAAACTGTGCGTTCACATTTTTTGCAATAAAAATGGGCGTGATGGTCTTCGTGGTTATGGTTAGAACAATCTGCGGAACAGATGGCATATTTAGACCGACCGCTTACATCAACCGCTTGATGAATAATGCCACATTCTTCAAAGGTTTTTAAGGTACGATACAAGGTGATTCTATCTAAATCTTCAAATTTTTTTTCAATTTCGTAACTAGATAAAGCTATAGAACCTGCCTCTAAAAACTCTTTTAGGACTAATTTCCGAACAGTCGTCATTCTTAAATTTCCATGTTTTAATAAATGCTTAATTCTCTGATCTAATTCCATGCTATAAATATTGAAAGATTGATTACAAAGATAGCGGTAAAACAACTAAATTGATAGATTAGTTGCTGGAATAGGGGTAGTAAAGGATAATTTTCGTTTTAAAAGAAAGGAGACTAGCAAACTTTTCTAAATGCAACATTGTTTCGTTTAGAGAATATTGTTACCTTCGCTTTGTTTTTTAACTGACAATCAATTTATTATAATTAACACTTCCCTAAAATATCGTTCTTTTATTGGTTGGCTATTAGCTATTTTAGTCGCCAATGCAGTTTTGTTACAAGACTTGCACCGTTTGGTTGCGCATCAGCATGAGATGATTCCGCACTGTGAGGCGGGTCAATCAGATACACATATTCATGGAGAAGAATTTTTAGTAACCAATTGTATTGTCTGTTGTTTTCAATTTTCGCCAAGTGAACAAACAGAAGTTCTCTTACCTATTATTACAGCACCGTTTGTTGCTCAAAACATTTCCCCTTTTCCCTATTTAAGATTATCCGAGTCGGTCATCTTTATCGCCTCTCCTCGTGGTCCACCAACACGGTTTATTTAAATATTTTTATCAAAAAAAAGTTTGGACGATACGCTACAGTTTGGAAATTTACTTCCAAGGGACTGTTCTGTATCTATTTATTAAGTATTGGATTTCTGTAGCGCCAAGTTCCATTTGGTAGCGAATACGACGCTATTTTGAGAACAATCTAGATAGTAGCGCTATACGAATCAAATAAAATATTAAAAAATGAACCGTACTCAATTATATCTTTTAGGCATTTTATCTATTATTATTTTAGCTACTTCTGCTTGTAAAAAAGACGATCCATTTATTCCCAATGAAGAGGAATTAATTACTACTTTCACTTATACCTTAACGACTAGTGGTGCTGCGCCTGTTGTCTTAAGTTTTACCGATTTAGATGGTGATGGCGGCAATGCCCCAACCATTAATGGCGGTACTTTACAAGCCAATACAACGTATACAGGAACGCTTGATTTATTGAATGAAGCAGAGAGTCCTTCTGAAAGCATCACTGCCGAAATAGCAGCAGAAAAAGAAGACCACCAATTCTTTTTTGCTACTGATGGCTTAGATTTAAGATTTGCTTACGATGATTTAGATGCTAATCAACAACCCGTTGGTTTAAATACTACACTAATAACAGGAGATGCAGGAACCGGAAATTTAAGGATTACCTTACGTCATGAGCCTAATAAAAATGCAACGGGTGTATCAATGGGAAACATAGATAATGCAGGCGGGGAGACGGATATTGAGGTGACTTTTCCTATAACTGTTCAGTAATTTTAAATAGGGTGAATTAAAAGCTTACGATTCATGAGTGTCGTGTTACTTGTACCTCACAATAGTAACGGGTAACACAACTTTCCTGAATTGTTAGCTTCATTT
>JAFMDF010000103.1 GCA_017857395.1 Bacteroidota bacterium
ACCGCAAAGTTACAATAAATACTATTTAGAACTTCATGCGTAAACCACTAGTTTAACAGTAGATTGTCCAGCAACCATTTTATTGACTACGGAAACTGGCGAATCTGGTCTAATAGTAGACTGGGAACTTCCAACGATAACTACAGATTGTCCGAATGGGATAGCGGAGATTATCCAAACTAGTGGTTTGCCTAATGGTAGTTTTTTCTCAATTGGTAGTCACTTGATTAATTATATCATTTCAGATAATTGCGGCAATTCGACCACTTGTGAGCTTGAAATAAAAATAAATGAAAGTGGTATGTACTGTGAAGCAATTGGCAATCAACCTTGGTTGGAATATATCAAAAATGTTAACTTAAATACCATTGATAATACTTCTTTTAAAGAGCAGTATGAGGATTTTACCAATGTCTCAACTGTTTTAGAAACTGGTCAGGAGTATGAAATAAAGCTAACGCCAGGTTTTAGTTTTTTCCAATGGGAGGAGGTTTTTCAAGTGTGGATAGATTTGGATGGTAATGGTAGTTTTGTAGAAGATGGTGAATTGGTTTTTACAGATATTTACCCCGCCCAAGCACAAGGAAGTGCCCCGCAACCAATTTCAGGCACTTTTACTATTCCTAATACTATAAGGCCTATTTCCACTAGAATGCGAGTAGTGATGCAACGTGAAAATCCTGCCGATGCCTGTGCTACTTTTGAATTTGGGGAAGTAGAGGATTATACGATTGAAATTGTTCGAGGCAATAATGGTAATTCAAGAAATAGCTATTTAAATTTTACGGCTTTTAATATTGGTAGAGCAGTAGAATTACAATGGTTAACGAATACAATTGATAATAGTAAAGATTTTATCATAGAACGTTCTACCGATGGACAAACCTTTGAACCTTTAAAAAGTATCCATGATTTTGCCAATAAAAATAAGGATGCCTTTTTTAAAGAATTGGATAAGCAACCTTTGATTGGCACTAATTATTATCGCTTAAAGCAAGTTTTAACAGATGGACAACTTATTTTTTCACGAATTCAAGCAGTTAACTTTCAGGTAAATTTGGATAAACTAGTGATCTTTCCAAATCCAGCACAAGCCCTTTTAAATGTACAATTGCCCGAATTGGTGGGGCAAGCAGTTACAATTCAATTATTTGATGCTTTTGGGCAATTCCAGCAAAATGTAGCAATAGAAAGTATTTCGACGGATTTAATTCAAATACCATTGACGGATTTTCCTAATGGTTTATATTATTTACAAATTGCGGTAGGGCATCAAAAGCCAATTAATCGGAAAGTGATTATTAATCGCTTGTATTAACTGGTACTAAAGACTTTTCTACCAGTTTCCAAAACGGTACCTTATTTATGAACCTCAATTAATTTGTTTGGGATACCCCTATTGTCAACTACCTGACACACAAAAAATGTTAAGAACAGAGGTATTACAAAATAAGCCTAACAAAGAATACGTTTTGATTCAGCAACTGCAATAACACAACTGAGTTTAACCTAACACCTAAATCTTCCGCTTATAGCTACTTCTACATTTTTAGCAACGGGTCAGCATGATGCAATCTAATAGTCCACTTTTGTAGACTCATCACAATCAACTGCTTCCCCTTTTTTGATTAATTTCTTCTTCTTTTTATTTGGAAAATGATTGGTAATTTGCTTTTCATTGAATCATTTCTGAATTCAATCATTTACTTATTTATAAAAGAAGAGAGCCAAACAAATAATCATGATTAAACAAATGTTAGCAGTAGGAGTTTTAAGCTTTTTATTGACTCACCAAATAGTCGCCCAATGTGTTAAAGGGAATTGCCAAAATGGCTATGGGACTTTTAAATACCAAAGTGGCGCAGCTTACCAAGGGAATTTCAAAGATGGTCAAATCCATGGACAAGGGATTTTATATTTTTCTAATGGCGATAAATACATTGGCGAGTGGGAGAATAGATATCGAGAGGGCAAGGGCAAATTAACCTTTCATAATGGCGATATTTACCAAGGCAATTTTGTGAGGAATGAATTTAACGGACATGGGGTTATTGAATTTGCTAATGGCGATGAATTTGATGGTAATTTTTTAGATGGACAATTTCAGGGGAAAGGGACGATGGTTTATGCTAATGAGGATAAATATATTGGCGAATGGAAAAACAACCTGCGTCATGGTGTAGGCAAATTGATTTTAAGTAATGGCGATATCCAAGAAGGTAATTGGGAAAAAGATAAATATCAAGAAGAAGAACAGTATCCCATTGCAGATGCAGAGATTAGCGATAAAAATCTAAGAGATTGTAATGAAACCTATTGCGAGCAAGGCCGAGGAATTTATAATTATCCAGATGGGGCGGAATATATTGGTAGTTTCGAGAATGGAAAGCCCGCAGGACATGGAACTTGTTATTATGCTAGCGGTGATAGATATGTGGGGTATTGGCAAAATCATGGGCCAAATGGAGAGGGGGTGTATACCTATAAAGCATCAGGTAGAAGTATCGCTGCTATTTGGCGAGATGGAGAAGCTATTCGCCCTTTGGAGACATTGACAGCAGGAACAATGGGAGAAGAGGTTGCAGTAGAAGAGACTGATGAAGTGAAGATTTGGTCGGTGGTAGTCGGCGTCTCGACTTATGAACACATGCCCGCTTTGCGCTTTACGGATGATGATGCATATCGTTTTTATGCATTCTTAAAAAGTCCAGAAGGTGGTGCTTTAGCGAATGACCAAATTAAGTTATTAATTGATGAAGATGCGACTAGAAATAATATTTTAGCGGCTTTACAAGAGACGTTATTAAAGGCAGATGAAAATGATGTAATTGTATTTTATTATTCTGGCCATGGCTTAGAAGGGTCTTTTATTCCAGTTGATTATGATGGATTTAATAACCGAGTCTTACATGATGAAATCAAACAGGTTTTTGAAAAAAGTAGAGCCAAGCATAAAATAATATTTGCGGATGCTTGTTACTCTGGTAGTTTATTGGCAATGAAAGGCTTGGTTACTTCCACTATAGAAAAATATTATGCTTCTTTTAGAGCAGCAAAAGGAGGTTTGGCATTTTTTACGTCTTCTCAAGGCCAGGAAATCTCTTTAGAAGATGGTGGTTTACGACAAGGTATTTTTACTCATTTTTTAATTCGAGGCTTAAATGGAGAAGCGGATGCCAATCAGGATAAAATTGTGACGATTCAAGAAATAGCTGCTTTTGTTTCTAAAGAAGTTCGGTCTTATACCGCAAAAGTACAGACACCTGTTTTGACAGGGAATTATGATACGAATATGCCTGTAGCGGTGATTCGGTGATGCTATAAAAACATAGCACAAACATTCTTGTATGTAAAAAAACGGTAGGTACTTTAAGTGCTTACCGTTTTTTTATTCCCATATTTAGCCGTACTTCGGTAACTAATTTTATTCGATTGGCAACGACTACTTTTCCTGCCCAATCAATAGGCGTAGATATTTTAGTAGTGGTACTAACTTTTTTTGCATGGTATATTCCAGAAGCAATTCGTTTAAAAATGAAGTATTGGTGGGTATTCATTCCATTGACTTTTATGGTAGCGATTGCTTTTTCCTTTCCTTTGTTTTTGTATTTTAGAGAACGAAAATTGGAGAAAGATTTATCAAAAAATTAAATTGAAAATAATAAGCCAAATCCTAAGTAATTCCCTCGCTGAACCGTCCCAACACTTCCTTGTTGAAAATAATTATTATTCACGGCAGTCGGCGCAGTGTCTCCTTCATCTCCATTTCGAAGGGTATATGCCAAGCTCAATCGAACTTTGCTAGACACATAATAATTGAGAGTGATTTCAAAGTAATTATCAGTTCCAGCAAAAGTACCTAAACTAGCAGCATCTGCTTGTCCCCTTGCATCTAATGGTCCATCGAAAAAGACATAAGCTAAAACAGGTTCTAATTCTTTCCCATTATCAAGGGGTAGATAATAACCTGCTTTGATAAATCCAGTAGTAGCGGTACTAGAAAGAGTACCGTTTTCTCTTTTCAACTGCATCCATTCTCCTGATAAATTAAGCGGTCCAAAATTAGCCAATAAATCTGCACCAAAAGCAGTATTTTCCTCCCATAAATCAGATTCTCCTTGTCGGCTTCCCGAAATAGCTAAAGTTGCGCCATTTCGTTGACCTTTATGATTAAAAGAAAGTCCTCTAGAATATTTTTTAAACTCTGCATCCCCAATATGGACAGCTAGTCGATAAGTTAATAAAGGGCTGAATTTCCGACCAGCAGAATTCCCATTAAAACCAATTAGTCTAGGGTTCCAAACCCCTAAATTATAATCAAAAGCTAACTTGCCATTTTCTCCTTTGAAAAAACCACCAATATTATTACCTAAAATCCGACCAGGACCAGTTCCTGTTACATGGCGTCGAATATAGTTTTGTGACCATGCTTTTTCAAAAGACCCGACTTTAAATGGGCTGGTAATACTTTCTCGACTCATCAATGGTGTAAAGAAGCCAATCGTCCAATATAAAGCCTCTGATTTTTCGCTGAGTTTGTGTTGTACCAAAGCATTCCAGATACGAAATCGAGGAGAAGCAGTATTATTAAAACCACCGACATTTCCAGATAATACATCTTGGCCTATAAAATCTAAAGAAGCGGTAAAGTCATAGACCCAGCGGTCACCATAAGTTCCTTTGATACCTGCCCGAGTTCGGTGAAGGCTAAAGTTTAAGCGATTATCCACCGATTCAAATTGTTGATTATCTGGAGTATAGAGTTTTTGACCATCGGTGTAAGTGCCCCAAAGCTGGAGTATTAGGGTTGGTTTGATAACTAGTTTCGGGCTTGTGTCTTGTGCTTGAAGAGGAGCGATAAAAAAGAATAAGATTAGGGATAGAAATAGATATTTCATTTAGCGCCTAGTTTAAAGTGGTAAAATTGATAAGCTATGAGAACAAACAGTAATACTATTAAAAATGTTTATAGAAATCTTTTCTTAATTTGTATATAAGCAGGGTAGTTAGAGCGCTAATAATTAATGCGTAATCAATTCCTTTAAAGTAGCTTCAAAGTTCCCCTTGTCATTAATTGTTTCCAACTGAACTTGACCTAACTCATTAATCATTTCTGGATTATAAGGCAATTCAATTTTTAAATAATTGTCTGTAAACCCATTCATTAAATCTTTATTCTTAGAGACTTCAAATAAAGCAGTTCGAGTTTGTCCAATATATTGACTGTAAAAATGACGTTTTTTCTTTTCGGAAAGAATTCGGAGCATTTCATTGCGTTCTCTGCGAATGTGAACAGGAACAGGATTTTCCATTTCATTCGCAGGCGTATTTGGTCGCTCTGAATAAGTAAAAACGTGCAGATAAGTAATAGCTAATTCGTTGATAAAATTATAGGTTTCTAAAAAATCTTCATTGGTTTCGCCTGGGAAACCGACAATCACATCGACTCCAATACAACAATGTGGCATCAACTCTTTGATTTTAGCCACTTTTTCTAGGTAGAGTTCTTTTTTATAACGGCGACGCATTTGGCGCAATTGTTTGTTATTACCTGACTGTAAGGGAATATGAAAATGCGGTACAAAACGCTTGGACTGTGCGACAAATTCAATAATCTCATTCGTCAATAAATTGGGTTCAATCGAGGAAATTCTAAAGCGTTCAACGCCTTCCACCTTATCGAGTTCTTTGATTAAATCAATGAACATCGCTTCTTTCTTAGGTCGTTCACCTTCAATGACGGCAGTACCATTTCCAAAATCACCAATATTTACCCCTGTTAACACAATTTCTTTAACGCCTAAATCCGCAATTTTCTGCGCATTTTTGACCACATTTGCCACTTCATCACTTCGACTTTTTCCTCTTGCCAATGGAATTGTACAAAATGTACATTTGTAATCGCAGCCATCTTGTACTTTTAGAAAAGAACGGGTTCTATCGCCAAAAGAAAAAGCATTGGTGAAAACATTGGCTTCTTTAATCTTTCCTGCGTTGACCATGCCTTTGCCCGGTGCTTTGGAAATATCATCGACATACTCTAAAATTCTAAATTTCTCTGCTGCCCCTAAAACCAAATCTACCCCTGGGATTTCCGAAATCTCTTCTGGTTTCAATTGAGCATAACATCCTGTCACAACGACAAAAGCATCAGGCGAATGGCGCAAAGCTTGTCGCACAATTTTCCGACATTTTCTATCCGCAAAATCCGTTACAGAACAGGTATTAATGACATAAATATTTGCCCCATCTTGAAATTTGACGGCACTATAGCCTGCCCCTTCAAATTGCCGAGCAATAGCAGAAGTTTCTGAGTAATTCAGTTTACAACCTAAGGTGTGAAATGCGACTGTTTTTGGCGTTGCCATTGGAATATTAGTTATTACAAGTAAATTGGTTGGCAAAGTTACCCTTTTCTAGAAGTCTAAACAATAAGAGGCAGTTGATAAAAACGGAGGCATTCAAGACCCTAAAAATAAGCGGAGTTATTATTATGTGATTGACACTAATTCGCAATTGCGGCTTTTTACTTTAAATTCTCCTTAGCATCTTTATACCAGTCGTATTCCAAAGAATAGGTTAAAGTATCTTTACTCCTTTTATTAGATTCATAGCTACTAATATAAGCCTTCAAGGAATTTTGGAAGTTTTCAAAATCCGTTTTTTCTTTAAATTTATCCCAGCGATGATAGTAGACCTGTGCCAATTCGTAATGACCATAAAGGGTAGGGCGGAAGTCTTTAATGGCAAGTAATAAATTTTTGTACTGAGTTTCATCCAATCCTTCTTCTAGTAATTCTGGTTGGATTAATAATTTTGTAGCTATTTTTTTGAGGTTTTTAATTGCATCTGCTTTGTATTTGGGGTCAATTACTTGGGATAAGTTGGCAATAGCTAAAGATTTATCTTTTTTATTATCCAATTCTTTTTGCACAATTTCCAGCAATTCTTTTTCTGTATAATAAATGCCTTGTGCAAATTGGTTTTCAACTTTCTTTTTTGCGGGTGGTAAAAAATCACTAAAATTTTGTATAAGTCCAAGCCTAAGTTCGTTGCCGTTATTTTTCTTTACTACCGCATAATTGTTTTGTTCTTTCTTTAAAGTTAATTCTCTTTTTTCAAGCGTATTATTCTGCAAAGCTTTACTTAGCTGGTAGGTTTTCTCCCCATAAGTTAAACTAATAGCTTCAGGGGTGCCGTCTTTATCTATAGAATACAAATTCTCGTTTGCAAATTTTTCTAATTGACCGATTAAAATCGTATTATTAGAATCTTCATTATTACTCTGACTATTTTTCATTAGATGCCGAGCATATTCTATTCCTAATGATAAAACAGTCATGACTACCCCAAACGTCATAAATCTATGAATAGATTTTATAATGATTGGACGAGGTTCGTTTTTTTCTTGTTCAATTGACAGTAAATTATAGACTTTGAAAATACAAAATATGCTGACGCCCATAGCGCCTGCTGCTAAAATCTTAGTTAGAAAGTCTAAATCCATCGCTATAGTTTTGTTGGTTTTAAGTTGAAATTGAAAGGAGGTCTATTTTTCTAATGGATAAAGTTAATAAATACTAGTAGAACTTGCTTGATGAGTGGAAAAATTAATTAAGCTAAGTAATAGACGCATCAAACGATGAATGATAAATTGTGGAGTTCATAAATGTATTAGTTTTTGAAAAAGAGAATGCTATTCATCATTTATAGTTCATCATTCATCGTTTGATTATCCCTGCTTCTTCACATACTGCGTCAAAATGACGATATGCTGTCCTTCCACCTTTCCTTCAATTTGTCCTGCATTATCTCGTACCAAAGAAATTCGTCTAACGGCAGTCCCTCGTTTAGCGGTAAGACTAGACCCTTTTACATTCAAGTCTTTAATCAAGGTAACCGTATCGCCTGCTTGTAAAAGATTACCATTGGCATCCTTATGTATAATAGCTTCTTCCCCCTCCATCAATTCTGTGGATGCGGCCCATTTTTTAGTGTCTTCCTCTATATACATCATCTCTAATAAGTCCATAGGCCAGCCTTCATTTTTTAATCGGTGCAACATCCGCCAAGCCAAAACTTGTACAGGTGCATTGGCATTCCACATACTATCATTCAGACATCGCCAATGATTGGCATCGACTTTATCTGCATTTTCATATTGTTCTTGGCAAGTCGTACAAACGAAGGCATGTCCATCTACTCCGTCAGTTGGTGCATTAGGTACTAAAAAGGTATTTAAGTTATCGGTTGCTGCACATAATTCGCATTGATTCCCTGCTCGGGTCGCTAAATCTTGTTGTAAACTCATAATTGTTATTTTTTGTAAAGAACGGGGAAATAAACGAGTTGCGGGTTGCGAGTTGCGGGTTGAATTAAGGAATTTTAATTAATTTTTTGAACAGTAGGTTAAACTTGTCGAGATTTTGATAAAAGAATAATAGTAATCAACAGCAACTATTCCAATTTGCAACTGGCAACTGGCAACCCGTTTACTCTTCCGCCAACAACCGAAAGCTCATCCGATGATGCTCCGTAGCTCCATATTTTTTAATAGCTGCTCGATGCGCTTTAGTTGGATAGCCTTTATTCTGTTGCCAACTGTATTCAGGATAAGTTAAAGCCAGTTTTTTCATCAAATCATCTCGATAAGTCTTTGCCAATACGGAAGCCGCTGCAATAGACAAGTATTTACCATCTCCTTTAATAATACAATGATGGGCAATATCTTTATAGGCATTAAAACGATTCCCATCAATTAACAGAGAAGTCGGCGTAGTTGTTAATTGCGCTATAGCCCGATGCATCGAGAAAAAGGAAGCATTTAAAATATTAACTTCATCAATCTCTTTTGGCGAATAATACCCGACTGCCCAAGTGACAGCTGCTGCCTCTATAATAGGTCTTAATAAATCTCTTTGCTTCTCGGTTAGCTTTTTAGAATCATTTAATAATGGATGTTTAAAATCTTTTGGCAAAATAACTGCTGCTGCAAAAACAGGGCCTGCCAAACAACCTCTGCCAGCTTCATCGCAACCTGCTTCGATTTCGTCTTTTTGAAAATAAGGTAATAGCATTTAATTAGTTATAAATGATGAGTGATGGGTGATGAATTATGAATAACCGAAAGGAAAAAAGTAAGTCATAATTTGTGATAAAGTTCAAAATTAAAATTCAATTTTTTGATTTATAAGTGAATTTTGCACCTTGATGAACTCATCACTCATCACTTATCACTCCTAACTCTATATCTTTTTTTGGTAAAAATAATTTTTTTTAACGATTGAGGAATCAATAAATCCATTTTGTAAGACTTATCTTGCACCTTATCTTATGTGGTGGGTAACAAATTCTTTTTTGATTATTAGTGTAAAAAGGATGTTAATTAGAATATTCTTTGGTGCTTGTAGGGTCAAATAGTGAATAATTTGGTGTCTGTAAATAATTGAACAACAATCATTTAAACGGATTTAACAAATTTATAACAACTACTTATTTAGATTCTTTCTAAATAGAAATACCTATATAGGAATTATTGTTCAATATTACCACTAATTATATCTTTGCGCTGACAAAACTATGTCAATTCGATTTATATTGAGTTTTCAGAAAATTCTGAAAACTTATTAAGAAATAATCAAAAAAAAAGTTCTCGATTTTTTCTTGCTTAAATTATTTGAAAATAGTTCCACTAAACTCAAATAATTGATAAAGTAAAAACTCAAAATTGGAGCTTTATTTTTTGTTACTACTAAATACTTTCTGATGAAGAATCGGTATATTATTCCAAAATTTTTCCTTCTTTTTATAGCACTTATCCTAAGCGTCGGAACACTTTCTGCGCAGGATTTGGATGATGGAAAAAATTTGTTTAAAGTGAATTGTGCTTCTTGTCACGCTAAGGACATGAAGAGTAAATTGACTGGACCTGCCTTAGGTGGTGTCGCAGAACGATGGGCAGATTATCCAGAAGCCGATTTATACGCTTGGATTCGGAACTCACAGGCATTAATTAGTACGGGCCATCCAAAAGCGAATGAGTTATGGAATGAGTGGAAGCCAACAGTAATGACCAACTTCCAGAATTTAACTGATGACCAGATTGCTAATATCTTAGGATATATTGATGGTGTTGCTGCTGGTACTTATGGTGCTCCTAAAGTTGACCCGAATGCTCCAGTCGCTGGAGTTCAAGCTGAAGAAACTGATAATACCTTATTATTTACGGTATTAGCTATCATTTTAGCTTTATTAGCATTAGTATTAACTCGAATAGTTTCTAACCTTAACTATTTAGCACAAGCCAAAGAAGGAAACGCACCAGCAGCTAGACAAACTTTAGTAGATACTTTAACTAGTAAAGGCGTTATTGGTTTTGTTATTTTTGCAGCAATTGTTTTAGGTGGCTATACAACCGTGAATAATGCGATTGGCTTAAATAGAATGCAAGGCTACCAACCAGAACAACCTATCAAATTTTCTCACGCAACACATGCTGGTTTACAAAAAATAGATTGTCAATATTGCCACGATGGGGCAAGAAGAAGTAAGCACTCTGTGATTCCTGCGGCAAATACTTGTATGAATTGCCATAAAGCAGTAAAAGTAGGGTCAACTTATGGAACAGCGGAATTAACAAAAATCTTTGCCTCTACAGGTTTTGACCCAAATACAGATAAGTATATTCCGAATTATGAGGAAATGGAGGAAGAAGATATTGCAAAAATCTACAAAAAATGGATTGTTAATTCTTTTGTACAAGACGATAATAATAAGACAAAATATAGTGCTTTGAAAATTTCTGATGCAGCAGTAAAAGCAGCAGATAAGCAATGGGATGGTATTGTATCTTCTTTAACGAATGACCAGAAAAAGCAAGTACAAGGGCCAATCGAATGGATTAGAATTCACAACTTACCTGACCATGTTTATTTCAATCATGCACAGCATGTAACGGTTGGTAAAGTAGAATGTCAAAACTGTCACGGTAAAGTAGAAGAAATGGAAGTTGTTGGACAATACTCTCCATTATCTATGGGCTGGTGTATTAACTGTCACAGACAAACAGAAGTGAAATTTGCAGACAATGACTACTATGATTCTTACGAAAAATACCACGAAGAATTAAAAGATGGTGTAAGAGAGAAAGTAACAGTAGAAGATATTGGTGGTTTGGAATGTCAAAAGTGTCACTATTAAAATGTTGCTAGTTACTGGTTGTCTAGTTTTAACCAGTAACTAGCAACCAGTAACTAGATATAAAAATTCAATACTATAATCATATATAGATGAAAAATCAAAAGCAGAATGTATGGGTTGGAACGGAAACGTTGAAAAATGACCCAGCTTTTTTAGAGTTAGCAGAAAAGGAATTTGTGGATGATGTGAAGGATATGCAAGCAGCAGATAATTCTTTAGAAGCTAATCGTCGTGATTTTCTTAAAATATTAGGATTCAGTTTAGGTGCAGCTACAGTAGCAGCAGCTTGTGATACACCTGTAAGAAGAGCGATTCCTTATGTAACAAAGCCAGATGCGATTGTACCGGGCGTTGCTACTTATTATGCTTCTACTTATGTGGAAGGAGGAGATGCTTGTGCTGTTTTAGTGAAAACTAGAGAAGGACGACCTATCAAAATTGAAGGGAACTCTCAATCTAGTTTGACTGGAGGCGGAACAAGTGCTAGAGCGCAGGCAAGTGTTTTAGGATTATATGATGTAGCTCGTTTAAAAGGGCCTAAAGTAGCAGCAGGAGAAAAAGCTTTTGATGCGATTAGCTGGGCAGATTTAGATAAAGCGGTAAGTGGAAAATTAGCTAGTAGCCGAAATATCAGAATTGTAACGAATACTATTTTAAGCCCAAGTACGAAGCGAGCAATTGCAGAATTGCAAGCAAAGTTCCCAAGTGCAAAGTTAGTTACTTACGATGCCGTTTCTAGTTCTGCTATTTTGCAGGCGAACGAAGCGACTTTTGGATTAAAAACAATTCCTAATTATCAATTTGCAGCAGCAGACGTAATTGTCAGTTTAAATGCTGATTTCTTAGGAACTTGGATTTCTCCAACAGAGTATGCTAGAGATTACGCATCAAATAGAAAATTAAAGAGCATTAAGAATGCGACCATGAACCGTCACTATCAAGTGGAGGGTCACATGTCAATGACAGGTTCTAATGCAGACCATAGAATTATCATTAAGCCATCTGAATTAGGCGCATCAATTGCTACCTTATATAATGAAGTGGCAGCATTGACTGGAGGCGCTAGAGTTAGCGCACCAGCATTAAATGATAAAGCAAAAGCAGCTTTAAAAATAGCAGCAAAAGATTTAGCAGCACATAAAGGTCATTCTTTAGTCGTGTCTGGTTCTAATAATAAAGGAGAGCAAATATTAGTAAATGCGATCAATAATTTATTAGGGAACTATGGCAAGACGATTGACTTTGCAAATGCTTCTAACCAACGTCAAGGAATTGATGCAGATGTTCAAGCTTTAGTAAAAGATATGAACGCTGGTAGTATTGATGCCTTAATCGTATTAGGTGCAAATCCTGCTTTTGATTTACCAAATGCAGCGGAGTTTGCAGCAGGTGCAGCAAAAGTTGGTTTAAAAGTATCTACGGCAGGTTTATTAAATGAAACTTCTGTTTTATGTGATTATATCGCTCCAGAGAGTCACTACTTAGAATCTTGGGGAGATGTAGAAGCAAAAATCGGTCATTATAGCTTAGTTCAACCAACTATCCACCCATTATTTGATACCAGAGAAGCTGGTTTATCAGTTTTGACTTGGACAGGAAGTACGAACTTGGATAAAAATTCAGATAGTCCTTATTACGATTACATCAAGCAAACTTGGAACGCAGCATTTGCACAGCAAACTGCTTTTGGTTCTTTCCAAACTTTCTGGGATAATGCTTTACATAATGGGGTATTTGAAGCACCAAGTCCAATGGAAGGTGGTACTTTTTCTGAAGCGGTAAATGTTTCAGGTATTAAAGTAAGCCAGCCATTAAATACAGAATTAGAGATTTCTTTCTTTGAAACAATAAACATGGGCGCTGGTCAATTTGCCACGAACCCTTGGTTAATGGAAATGCCTGACCCAGTTACTAGAACAGTATGGGGGAACTACTTAGCTGTACCAGTTAAATGGGATGGTGTAAGAAGTTTTAATGCTTTTAACGGATTGAACGAAGAAGAATATAGAGGTAAGGCAGATAAAGTGAATATTGAAGTAAACGGTATTAGCCAAACGGCAACTGCGGTTCGTCAATTTGGACAAAAAGATGGAACAGTTGCAACTGCTTTAGGTTTTGGTAGAAATACAGTAGGAGAAACTGGTAAAAATACAGGAAATAATGTTTTCCCTTGGTTATCAACGGATGCTGACGGAAACACACAATATTATGCAGCAGTAAGCAGCATTTCTGAAAGTGTGGAAGTAGATGAATTATTTGCTTGTGTGCAGTATCACCACACAATGGGTGTGAAAGGAATTGGTGTTGATGGAGATGAAATCAATGTGGATGAAGCAGCAACGGTTGATAATAATATTTTAGCAAGAGCTTTAGGCGTAACTGGTTTCCAAGGGTCTTTAACAGAACGTTCTGTTATTAGACAAGGAAACTTAAACGAATTGGAGCAATTTGCGACTGATCTAGTACACGAAAGAGAGCATCACCAAAAACTAAATTCTTACGGATTATATCCAGATAGAAGTGATGTTTATGGGAATGGTCATCATTGGGGAATGTATGTTGACTTGAACGGATGTATTGGTTGTGGCGCTTGTCAAGTAGCTTGTATTGCAGAAAATAACGTACCAGTTGTTGGTAAAGTGGAAGTTGCAAGACACCACGAAATGACTTGGATGCGAATTGATAGATATTACTACGGAGATTACGAAAATCCAAATGTAGTGTATCAGCCAATGATGTGTCAGCATTGTGATAATGCACCCTGTGAGAATGTTTGTCCAGTAGCGGCAACCAACCATAGTGCAGAAGGCTTGAATCAAATGGCTTATAACAGATGTATTGGTACAAGATATTGTGCGAACAACTGTCCTTATAAAGTAAGACGTTTCAACTGGTTAGATTATACGACTGCGGATTTATTTCCATCTAACGAGTATGCAATTAATGGCGAAGAAACGCCTTATGGTGCAGATAACTTAACTCGTATGGTCTTAAACCCAGACGTAACGGTTCGGTCAAGAGGAGTTATCGAGAAATGTTCTTTCTGTGTACAAAGAATTCAGGAAGGTAAATTGACAGCGAAGCGAGAGAATAGAAAGTTAAGAGATTCTGATGTACGTTCAGCTTGTCAAACAGCTTGTCCTACAGGTGCAATTACTTTTGGAGATATGAATAATCCAGAAGCACCGATTGCACAAAAAATGAAATCAGCTTTAGCTTATAAAGTATTAGAAGAAATCAATGTATTATCTTCTGTACATTATTCAGCTAAGATTACGAATAAAAATAGCGAACTAGCATAAGTAATTTTCAATTTAAAATTTTCAATTTACAATTTACAAACGGGAAGTGCGTAATTGGAAATTGAAAATTGCACATTGAAAATTGAAAATTGAAAAAATATAATTATGAGTGCAGTTGTATCTCCAATCAGAGAACCGTTAATTAATGGTAGCAAAAGTTACCACGACATTACAGAAGACATTTGTGCGCCAACAGAAGGAGCACCAAGTCCAACATGGGTTTTATGTTTAGCCATTTCTTTTTTAGGAGTCGCTTTATTTGGATTCTGTGTATTCTGGACGGTTTATTTCGGTATCGGTACGTGGAATTTGAATAGAACCATTAACTGGAGTTGGGATATTACCAATTTCGTTTGGTGGATTGGTATCGGTCACGCAGGTACTTTGATTTCAGCGATTCTGCTTTTATTCCGTCAGAAATGGCGTACAGGAGTAAATAGAGCGGCGGAGGCGATGACCATTTTTGCCGTAATCTGTGCAGGTCAGTTCCCATTGATTCACATGGGCCGTATCTGGTTAGCTTTCTTTATCTTCCCTTATCCAAATACAAGAGGGCCATTATGGGTAAACTTTAATTCGCCTTTATTATGGGATGTATTTGCGATTTCGACTTATTTTACCATCTCTTTATTATTCTGGTATACAGGTTTAGTGCCCGATTTAGCCACTTTAAGAGACCGTTCTAAAGGATTGCGAAGAAAAATTTATGGTTTCTTCTCCATGGGATGGACAGGTTCTGCGAAGCATTGGTCAAGATTTGAGTCTTTATCTTTAATTTTAGCAGGTTTAGCGACACCATTGGTACTTTCTGTACATACGATTGTATCTTTTGATTTCGCCACTTCTGTAATTCCTGGATGGCACACCACGATTTTCCCTCCTTATTTCGTAGCAGGAGCGATTTTCTCTGGTTTTGCAATGGTATTAACGCTGATGTTAATTATCAGAAAGGTTTATAATTTACAAGATTATATCACCATAGCACACATTGAATCCATGAATAAGGTCATCTTATTAACAGGTTCAATTGTAGGTACGGCTTATTTAACCGAGTTATTCATTTCTTGGTACTCTGGTTATATCTACGAGCAGTTTGCTTTCTTCAACAGAGCGTTAGGGCCATACTGGTGGTCTTACTTCGGTATGATGGCTTGTAATGTATTATCTCCACAAATTTTCTGGTTCAAAAAATATAGAAGAAATATCTTCATTACCTTCTTCATGTCCATTTTTATTAATATTGGAATGTGGTTTGAAAGATTTGTAATTATTGCAACGACTTTAGCAAGAGACTATATTCCTTCTAGTTGGTCTTATTATGTACCATCTTGGGTAGAGATTGGTATTTTTATCGGTTCTCTTGGATTATTCTTCTTCTTGTTCTTAATCTTTAGTAGAGTAGCGCCAGTAATTGCGATTGCAGAAGTAAAGAGTATTTTGAAAAGTTCAGGAGACCAATATAGTGGAAAGAATGCAGTAGCACATCATCACGAAGAAGAAGGAGCGCATTAATTATTAGTTGATTAATTATTGATTATTAATAATAAGCTGAAAAGCATTTTATGGATAATCAACGCTGATTAAATAAATTCTTAAAAGTTATTTTTTGTTGGTTGGAAATAAGAAATCAACTAATAATTAATAATCAATTATCAATAGAATGAAAAGTCAAAATAAAGAAATTTTATACGGGTTATACGACGATGATGCAGATTTATTGAAAGCTGTAAAAGAAGCCAATAAAGAGCATTTGGAAGTATATGACGTATTCACTCCATTTCCAGTACACGGTTTAGACCCATTATTGGGAATTTCTGAATCTCGTTTACATATTGCAGGTTTTGTTTTTGGAGCGATGGGAACTTTGACCGCCTTTTTATTTATGTCTTGGGTATTTACAAGAGATTGGCCCATCATTTTTGGTGGTAAGCCATATTGGTCCGTACCTGCTTTTATTCCAATTACTTTTGAATTAACCGTATTATTCTCTGGTATTGGAATGGTGGTTTCTTATTACATCGTTAATGGATTAGGTTTCGGTGTGGACAATCCAACTTTGGATGATAGAATTACAGATGATAAATTCTGTATTGCCTTTCAAACAAATGGGTATAGTGATGCAGAAATTGAGAATTTATCTAATTTCTTCTCTAAGACAGGTGCATCAGAAGTAAGTTCTAAAGTAATTTAAGAAAAATGATGAATTATTAATGATGAGTGGTGAATTAACATCATTCAAAATTCAATCATTCAACATTCAATATTATAAAAATGAATAAGTCAAATAATATAGTTACCCTACTAGTTGCCTTGTTTTTCTTGGCGTCAGTTGTAGCTTGTAGTGGTCCAGATGCTAATGACCCGGGAACAGAGTACATGCCTGATATGGGACACTCGATTGCTTACGAAGCAAACCACTACGATTATTATGCTAAGAACACTTGGGGTTCTGCGGAAGATTATCATAAAATGGCACAACCTCGGAAGCCTGTCAAAGGAACTATTCCAAGAGGATATGCAGGTCATGTAGCGCCATCAGAAAATGATGTAGCGATTCCAGCGAATGGTAGCGTACCTTATTATTATGCAGATACAGAGGAAGAAAGAACTAGAGCGATGACGGAAATTCAGGTCAATCCTTTTCCAATCACTGAAGCAGGATTAGCAGTAGGTAAAAACCTATATGAGATCAACTGTGGAATTTGTCATGGGGCAAAAGGAGATGGAAATGGTTGGTTAGTAGATGAGAATAACTTTAATGCTAAATACCCAGCACAACCAGCAATTTTCACAACAGATGAATTTGTAAATGCTACAGAAGGAAGATATTACCATTCTATTATGTATGGTAAAAATGTGATGGGAGGATATTCTGATAAATTATCTTATGAAGAAAGATGGCAAGTGATTCACTACATTCGTTCTTTGCAAGCAAAAGATAGAAAGTTAGCCTATAGCCAAGAAACAAATACATTAAATGCAGTTGGTGTACCAGGCGGTGTAGCACCTAAAGGAATGGGAAAAACGCACATGGCTAAGATTGAAGTACCAATGTTAGACGGACATGGACATGATGGAGATGGTGGTCACGGCGGTTCAGATGATCATGATGGCGGACATGACCATTCTGATGATGATGACCACGGACACGACCATTAAACAGTAGGCAGTATTATCCTAACAGGTAAACTCAGCTGTATAAATTGAAAAGTATTTGGGTGGAATGCCCATTCAAAATAAAATCTTCTGAAAGGAGAAATAAATCAGATAAATTGAAATAGTAGAAGGATAAAGACAGATACTTTTACATTTTGAATTTATAATTTTAGATTTTACATTTCATATTTTCGGAGCTACTAAAACAAACTAAAGATAATGAATCAGTTTAATTTTGAAGGTAGTCAAAAAAGATTGTTTCTAGGAATGATAGCTGTGGGCCTAGCTTGTATGGCTGCTACCTTCCTATTTGACGATGATGCCTTACATACGAGATTCTGGACCAATTTTTTGCATAATACGGTATTCTTTACAGGAATTGCCTTTGTAATTTTGTTCTTTTATTGTGCTTCCACTTTAGCTTATGCTGGATGGTTTGTCAATTTTAAAAGAGTATTTGAAGCATATTCGCTCTATTTGCCTGTGGGCTTAGGGTTTTTGCTGGTTATTATTGCAGGAATATGGGGTCATTTTCACCATTTATACCATTGGACAGACCCTTCTTTAGTAGAAGTGGGCAATCCAAACTTCGATAAAGTAGTAGCAGGCAAGGCTGGTTTTATCAATAAAAACTGGTACACCTTCGGTACTTTAATTACGGTAGGAATTTGGTCATTCTGTGCAATTAAGCTAAGAGCATTGTCTTTAGATGAAGATAATAATCCAGATGCTGACCATTCTCAGTATACGCAATTCAAAAAAATTGCAGCCTTCTTTATGTTCTTCGGAGCATTTTCAAGTGCCGCTATGATTTGGCAATGGATTATGTCTATTGATGTGCATTGGTATTCTACGATGTTTGCATGGTACGCAACGGCTAGTTGGTTAGTAGCTGCGTTAGCATTGACGATTGGGACTTTAATTTACTTAAAGAGTAAAGGGTATTATACAAGTGTTCTACCTGACCACTTTCACGATTTAGGAAAGTATATTTTTGGATTTAGTATTTTCTGGACCTATTTATGGTTTGACCAATTTATGTTGATTTGGTATGCCAATAACGGGGAAGAAACAGTTTACTTCCAACATAGATTTGAACACTACTCTCTTTTATTCTACGCTAACTTAGCAATCAATTTCGTATTGCCATTCTTAATTTTAATGAGAAACTCTGTTAAGCGTAAGGCTGGTATTATGATGTTTGCAGCAATCATATTATTCTTCGGACATTGGTTAGATTTCTTCTTAATGATTAAGCCGGGTGCATACATTACGGCACAGGAAGCATTGGCACATGGTGGTCATGGAGATGCAGGACATGGGGCAGCAGAAGCTGGTTTTGCACTAGGGAATCACTTTCCTGGCTTATTGGAAGTAGGGACATTCCTTGGTTTCTTAGGATTATTCTTATACTTAGGATTTAACCAGTTATCAAAAGCTAGTTTAGAACCTAAGAACGATCCTTATTTAGGAGAGGCATTACACCACGAAGTAATATAAGGAATCCCCGATTTGCTAAATCTCAATTCCGGTAGCTATCGGAATAGTAAATCTAAAACGCTTGAAATAAATTTACTAAATCTCAAAGATTTAGCAAATTGTACAGAAAATAGTTATTTAGACAAAATCTAAATAAAAAATATAAAATTAATCTGACAATTCTATCCTTGATATTGAATATTTTTGTATCATAATTTATTGAAAGAATTGAAAGTAGTAAAATATAAATAGTAACAATGACTAGTTTACTCATTATTTTATGTTTAGCGCTTATCGGCATAGTTGTCGTGCAAATTGGGCGTTTGACCGAATTAGCTGGCAGCATTCGTGGCGAAGGAGAAACACAATTAGAAATAAATGCAACTCAAGGTAAAATGATGTTGGCCTTTATGGTGATATTTTTACCTGCTTGTGCCATTTCTGCTTTATACTATCAAGATAGTATTCTAGGATATGGCCCGCATACTTCTGCATCTGATCATGGTGCATTGATTGATTCTTCTTTTAATATTACCTTGTTCTTTACAGGTATTGTATTTTTCTTGACACATATTGCTTTATTTTGGTTCTCTTATAAGTATAGTGGAAAGACAAATGCCAAAGCAGCATTTATGCCGCATGATAATAAGTTAGAATTAATCTGGACAGCAATTCCTGCTATCGTGATGTTCTATTTGGTATCGGATGGTTTGGTGACTTGGAATAAAGTAATGGCAGATGTACCTGTAGATGCAGTAGTTGGGCAGGATTATACAGAGATTCACGCACAAGGAATGCAATTTGCTTGGAACTTACGTTACCCTGGCCCAGATGGTGTATTAGGAGCGACTAATTACAAGATGATTGATGGTAGTAATCCGATTGGTCAAGACTGGAATGATATAGAAAACTTAGATGATTTTCATCCTTCTGAAATTGTATTACCTGTTGGTAAGCCAGTTAGAGTAAGAATTACGGCAAGAGATGTATTGCACAATTTCTATTTACCTCACTTTAGAGTGAAAATGGATGCAGTACCAGGAATGCCTACTTATTTTGTATTTACACCAAATACAACAACAGAAGAATATAGACAACGATTAGGAGAATTGGATAGAAATGGCGACCCTAAGTATCCAGAATGGCATGAGCCAGCTGATGAGACAGAACCAGATGGTCCAAGACGTTGGGAAGCTTTTGAATACGAATTAGCCTGTGCAGAATTATGTGGTAAGGGGCACTTTAGTATGAGAAGATTGGTAAAGATTGTATCGGAAGAAGAATATGAAGAATGGTTAGAAAACCAGAGTTCTTATTACTTAACAACAATCCGAAACACAGACAAGGATCCTTTTGCAGGACAATTATTAGATACCGAAATCAAGGCTAGAAAAACAGAATTTACAGACAATTTACAAAAAGCATTATCTTCAGAAACTGATAAAATTGTTAAATTAAAATATATCAGTTACGAGACAGGCTCTGCTAAATTAACTGCTTTGTCCAAGTATGAATTAGATAATGTAGTAGCAGCTTTAAATAAATATGCTAATTTGACTATTGAAGTTGCTGGTCATACGGACAATACTGGTTCGGAAGAAGCAAATTTAGCTTTATCACAAGCTAGAGCGCAAACGGTTGCCGACTATTTAACGGGGAAGGGAATTGGAGCAGAAAGATTACGTGTAGTTGGATACGGGCAATTAAAACCGACTGATACGAATGCAACAGAAATTGGAAGAGAAAATAATAGAAGAACCGAATTTGAGATTTTGACACAATAATGATTAACAGGTAGTGAACAAGTTACCTTTATTGTGATTTAAAATAAGAAGACTTATATTTTTAAGCGATATAATTAGAAAAAATTAATTGAATATGGCTGCTACAACAGTTTCTCCAGTAAAAGATAGAGAAGATATTCTAATTGAAGAGCAAGGTTTTGATGATCATTTTCATGACCATCATCATGGTGATAGATTTCAATCTAACTTCATCATGAAGTATTTCTTTAGTATGGACCACAAAATCATCGCTAAACAATTCTTGATTACAGGAATGTTTTGGGGGATTGTTGGTGCGGCTATGTCTGTGATTTTCCGTTTGCAGTTAGGTTTTCCAGAAGAGAGTTTAACTTGGTTAAAGCCACTTTTAGGTCAATGGATTGTGGTAGATGCAGATGGAATTGGAAAATTAGCTCCTGAATTTTACTACGCATTAGTAACTATGCACGGTACGATTTTGGTCTTCTTTGTGTTGACTGCTGGATTGAGTGGAACGTTTAGTAATCTATTGATTCCTTTGCAAGTAGGTGCAAGAGATATGGCATCGCCCTTCTTAAATATGCTATCCTATTGGTTCTTTTTCTTTTCTGGTGTAGTCATGTTTGCTTCCTTATTCCTAAGTACAGGACCATTTGCGGGGGGGTGGACAGCTTATCCACCATTAAGTGAATTACCACAAGCATCTAGTGGATCAGGGGCAGGGATGACGATGTGGACAGTAAGTTTAGTCTTATTCGTAGTATCGGTACTTTTAGGTGGTATCAACTATGTAACAACCGTATTAAACTTAAGAACTAAAGGAATGACGATGTGGCGTTTGCCTTTAACAATTTGGGCATTCTTTGTAACGGCAATCATCGGTATTTTATCTTTCCCTGTACTAGCATCTGCTTTCTTCTTGGTGATGTGTGATAGAGGATTAGGGACTAGTTTCTTTTTAAGTGAAATCTTTATTGGCGGTCAAGCCTTAGATAATGTTGGTGGTAGTCCAATCTTATACCAACACTTATTCTGGTTCTTAGGACACCCTGAGGTATATATCATTATTTTACCTGCGATGGGGCTCGTATCAGAAGTCTTAGCAGTACATTCTCGTAAGCCAATTTTTGGCTACAAAGCGATGGTTTATTCTATCCTTGCGATTGCCTTTTTAGCATTTATCGTATGGGCGCACCACATGTTTATGTCAGGTGTAAATCCATTCATTGCTAACTTCTTTGTATTATTTACTTTGATTATTGCCGTTCCCTCGGCGGTAAAAGTATTTAACTGGATAACCACGGTATATCGAGGAAATATTCGGTTTAATTCTGCCAGTATGTTTGCTATTGGATTTGTATCCATGTTTATCTCTGGTGGTTTAACAGGTATTTTCTTAGGAAACTCTGCGATTGACATTCAATTACACGATACGTATTTCGTAGTAGCTCACTTCCATATTGTAATGGGAGTTGCGGCATTCTTTGGGATGTTTGCAGGTATCTATAACTGGTTTCCAAAGATGTATGGTCGTTTTATGAATGAGACCATAGGAAAAATTCATTTCTGGGGAACATTCATTGGCGCGTATGCTATCTTCTGGCCAATGCACTATTTAGGTTTAGCAGGTGTACCAAGAAGATATTATAGTTTTGAATTATTCGATGCTTTTGCGCATTTCGATAATATGAACAAGTTTATTACAGTTGCTGCAATTGTCGTATTCTTAGTTCAACTTTTATTTGTTGTGAATTTCTTCTATAGTATTTTCAAAGGAAAATTAGTAACGACTAAGAACCCTTGGGGAGCAACTACTTTAGAATGGACGACACCAATCAATCCTGGACACGGTAACTGGCCTGGTAAGATTCCTTCTGTACATAGATGGGCTTACGATTATGGAAAAGATGAAAAAGAATTCGTTTCTCAAATTGAGCCATTAGCAGCAGGGGAGGTTTCTGATGGAGAAGGTGGACATCACTAAATAAACCAGCCTCATGCCTTTCATGAGCTACTAAAATAAATAGCCCTTAGTTAGCTTCTTCATAGGACTAGCTAAGGGTTAATAATATTAATATTAGAGTAGAGATTAGAGACCATTTCATTGAGAGAATAGAGACAACACTTAGAGAATTCTAATTCGATAAATTGTGTCTTATTCAAAATCTCTTTTCTCTAATCTCTACGCTCTATTCTTCATAATTAATCAAATAAGCTTCGTGCAAACGACTAAAACAATAAATAAAGACCAACGGATTTTTGGTGCGTTAACAGATAAAGTTAGCGACTATGGTCAATTGGTTAAATTCAAGTTGAATATAACGGTTGTTTTTTCGGCAGTAATGGCTTACATGATTGCCTTCGAAGGAACAGCACCTTGGATAGGTGTTATTGTTTTGGGCTTAGGTGGATTCCTAGTAACGGCGGCAGCAAATACGTTGAACCAAGTACTAGAAAGAGATTATGATAAATTGATGAAACGCACCGAAAACAGACCATTGGCAACAGGCAGAATGAGTGTTTCGGAAGCGGTAATTGTAGCAGGGGTAACTTGCTTATTAGGAACAGCTTTATTATCCATGTTCAATGCTTGGACAGGTTTATTAGGGATGATTTCTATGGTGTTATATGCTTTTGTTTATACACCGATGAAAAGAATTTCTCCTACCGCAGTTGCGATAGGCGCTGTTCCAGGAGCATTGCCTTTGATGATAGGGTGTGTCGCTGCACAAGGTGGAATGACAACTTTAGCAGTTGTTTTATTTGGTCTACAATTTTTATGGCAATTTCCTCACTTTTGGGCAATCGCTTGGATGGGAGATGCAGACTATAAAAATGCAGGGTTTAATTTATTGCCTAGTAAAGATGCGACTTTAGATAGTAGTGTTGGTGGGCAATCTATGATTTATGCTTTGTGCTTAATTCCAGTAGGTATTTTACCTTATTGGTTAGGCGTAACGGGCATCACTTCAGCAATTATAGTAACCATAGCAAGTATAGCTTATACAGGCTTTAGTTGGAATTTATATAAAAAATGCACTCGGGAAGCGGCACTAAAATTAATGTTTAGTTCCTTTTTCTGGTTACCGATTGTATTATTTGCGCTGTACTTTGACAAACTATAAACGAACTGTAGACAAGGATTATTAATCATTTATAATTAATTAATCAATGGAATTGGCAGTAACTGAAAATACGACAAACAGAAGTAAAATAGACTCCAAAAAATTAGCCTTGCTAATTGGTTGTGCGAGTATAGTGATGATGTTTGCAGGATTAACAAGTGCTTACATCGTTCGAAGAGCAGGTGGAAACTGGTTGGAATTTAGATTACCAAACATTTTCTTTATCAACACCATTGTCATGCTACTAAGTAGTTTGGCAATACATAGTGCTTATTTATCCTTCAAAAAAGGCAATGAGTTTTTATATAAGGGATTACTAGTGGTCTCTTTTATTTTAGGATTGGCATTCGTAATTTTGCAATACCAAGGATGGTTGGATTTGACGGCAATTGGAGTAGAGTTAACAGGTAATCCAGCAGGTTCTTTTATTTATGTAATTTCAGGTATCCACGCAGCCCACGTTTTAGGTGGACTAGCAGCGATATTAGTAGCGATGATTCAAGCATTTTCGCTGAAATATAAAGTAACAAAAAAGAGAAAATTGAGGTTTGAATTAACTTTGATTTATTGGCATTTTGTAGATTTTCTTTGGATATATCTATTGGTGTTCTTTTTGTCACAGCAGTAAATTAACAGACAATCAATATTAGTAATAATTTAGATTGAATGAAAGATAATTAATGATGTTGCCAATAATAGACGTCATTCAAAATTCATTCATTTCTACCTGTCGGTAGACAGGCAACATTCAAAATTGAATTAATAATGGCAGCAAATACAGCCCATCACGAAGATGTACACGAAACAACTGAGGAGTTATGGTCAGGAGGAAAACAGCCTTTTAAGGCAAGTTATGGTAAGTTGATGATGTGGTACTTTCTTGTTTCCGATGCTTTTACCTTTGCAGGATTTTTGATTGCTTATGGAGCATTAAGATTCAGTAGTCCAACTTGGCCAGTACCTGATTTTGTCTTCTCTACTGCTCCTTTTGGTATTCATGGTGCGCCCTTAATTTTCGTAACCTTCATGTCATTCTTATTGATTTTGAGTTCTGTTACGATGGTAAGAGCTGTACAAGAAGGGCATAGGGAAAATCAACGAGGTGTTGTTTTCTGGATGTTTTTGACGGTTATAGGCGGTGCAGGATTCTTAGCTTGTCAAGCATGGGAATGGAATAATTTAATTACGAAAGAATGCATGACCGTTACGAGAAACCCTTTTGGTACACATACCGATACTGGGGTTTATCTAAATGCAGATGGTTCTCGTTCTTCCGCAGCAGATGATGCCTTCAAACCAGGCATGGGCTACTTGATTCACCACGCTCATTTAGATGACCATGGTGGTGGACATGGTGACCATGAAATGACGGCAGAAGAAACATTCTTAGCAGCGGCTAATGCAAAGATTGCGTCTAGTAATGTGGATATGGAGAATATCCCTGAAGCAGGACTTGATTTTGCAGGCTTCCGATTAAATGAAGAAGGATTTATCCAAAGGAAATTTATAACAGATGCAGGAGTTGCTGCTGCCCAAGAAAATGGACCAAAAGCTTTTGGTGCTTTATTTTTCTTTATCACAGGATTTCACGGGTTTCACGTACTCTCAGGTGTTGTCTTTTTGATTATCATTATGTTGAATGCTGGAGGTGGTTTATATGCTGCTAGAAAGAATGGGTATGAAATGGTAGAGAAGATTGGGTTGTACTGGCACTTTGTCGATTTAGTTTGGGTATTTGTATTCTTGGTATTCTATCTACTATAAATGGTGATTAGTAATTGGTGACTGGTGATTAGTTAATACACATCATCTTAGGAGGTTTCCGACCAATTATTTTCTGAAATTTTAAATTAATTAGCAAATAAGGGTGATTTGATTTTTAGTGATTAAATAAGACTTAAACGTTTTTCCAACTAATCACTAATCACTAATCACCAATCACAAAATATAAAGAAATGGGACATCATAGTTATGAAGAGTCAAAGAAATTAGTTTGGAAGGGTTGCGCAGTTTTGGGAGCAGTTACACTAGTAGAAGTATTTGTATCGCTTTTACAAAAAGGACATGTCATTAGTGGTTTAGAAGATGTAAGTGCAGTCGTGATTGCAGCAGCAGTCGTGATTGGGGTATTATCCATCTATAAAGCTTACTACATCATTTATAATTTCATGCACATGGCGCACGAAGTACCAGGTTTGAGAATGAGTGTATTATTACCAACAGCCTTATTGATTTGGGGAATGATTGCCTTCTTCCAAGAAGGAGCTTCTTGGGGCGAACGCCGAGAACTGATTAAAGAGAAAAACGAAGTCAGTTCAGAGGATGCGATAAAACCGCAAGGAATGCTACTCAAAAAAATAGAAACTGAAAAATTACAATAAAATGAAAAAAGGCGGGGCACAAACCTCGCCTTTTTTTGTTTATAGGGTGTAAGTTTACTAGTTGATTGATTATTGATTAATAATTAATCAACCCAATAATTAATCAACTAAATAATGGGTAGATTTTTTAGAACAATAGCGATTAGTATTTTCCTTGTAGGCTTTCCAGCAGTATCTTGGTATTATCTCAATGAAGGCTATAAATATAGAATAGGAATCATTGAAGAGTTAGACCAGCAACTAGGCACACCACCTGCTTTTCAATTGGTCAATCAAGCGGGTAAAATGATTGATAATGGTTTTATGAAAGAGAAAGTCATTATAACGAATTTTATGGCGTTAGATGCGGTGGATGCCAGTAAAGCATATATGGAGAAATTGTATAATATTCAAGACCAATTTGATAAGAAGGACGATATTCTTTTCTATACCTATGTTAAAGCAGATTCGTTAAAGGCTGTTCAAGATTATGTAAACAGCTTAGGCATCAAAGAAGAAAAGCAATGGAATTTTTTAACGGGAACGGATGCAAAAATGGAGCAATTTATTCAAGCCTTCCCTTTTCCTGAAAATAGTTCCAAAACCTATGCAGGCAATTCAACGGTAGCAATTGTAGATACAAGTTCGACTATCCGCTTCTTTTATGACATCAATAATAATAAAGAAGTCAGTAAATTGATTGAACATATTGCTAATTTAATGCCTCAAGCACCACCAGCAGAAGCAAGAACGAAACGAGAGTTAGAGAAGTAAGTGGAATGGAGATTATTACTTTGTGTTATTAGAAGTTATTATATCACATCAGGAATCCTATTAAATCCTGAAAAATCATGTCATCCTGTAATAATGAACTAAATTAAACTTAATTATTTTTCACATGTGACTGTAAATCAGTAAGAT
>JAFMDF010000465.1 GCA_017857395.1 Bacteroidota bacterium
AGAATTACTTAAATTTGTATAAATCCAAATACGATGGATCAATTAAAAAAAGCAGGCACTTCTCTAACGGGCGCTTTAATTTGCGTATGCTATTACTTTTTCGCTAAGCAGTTTTTCCGCTTCTTTTTCTAATACCTTAAAAAAGTGTAGTATTTCTTTTTTGCTGTTATTTGCGTTAATCGTTACGAACCTCACAAATGTATCGCCTTTAAAACTGCCAAAGCCTACCAATAAGGCATTCTGCTCATAGAGGCGGGTGCATAATTCTTTGGCATCTACTCCTTTATAGTTAAAGCAAATAGAGATGGAGTCCTCAAAACTATATAAGTTGTATTTCTCCCTGTTGGCACGCAGATAGTCTCTCGCAACATCAGCAAGGTAAAATTGTTGATTAACGATTTCGCCCAAACCTTTTCGACCTATTGATTTCCAAAGCGTCCATAACTTTAGGGCATCATTTCTTCTGCCGCATTGCATGGATGTTTTACCCAAATTAAACTCATCGAAAGCATGATCTGTTTGGTACAAATAAGCGGCCTCTTTGGCAAAAGATTTGTACAAATTAGCTTTATTTTTAACCAATAAAACAGAACAGGACAAAGGCACTCCTAACATTTTGTGTGCATTATAATTGAAGGAATCTGCGCGGTTCACTTCTTTTATAAGATGTCTATATTTTTCACTAAAAATAACACTACCACAATAAGCTCCATCCACATGCAGCCACAATTGATAGGTTTCTGCAATATCTGCAATTGCGGGAATCGGGTCAAATGCACCAAGAACTGTTGTACCTGCAGTTGCATTGATGAAAAAAGGTTGTTTACCTGCGGCCAAATCCTTTTCTACAGCCTGTTTCAATGCGTTCGGAATCATCTGCCCGTTTTCATCCGTCGGTATGTATCTAACGTTATCCCTTCCGATACCTGCAAATGCTGCATTTTTCGGAACCGAATAATGAGAGTCGGTAGAGGTGTAGGCGATTAAAGGTTTAGTAACGCCCTTTGCAATAGCAGATTTGTCGGCACGATCTCTTGCCATCAGCATTGCCATGAAATTACTCATGGAGCCGCCAGCAGCAAAAGTTCCGCCATAATTATCTCCGTACTCAATTAATTCACAACTCTTTTTGATAATTTCCTTTTCTACGCCTACTTGTGGGCCCGCTACTTTATAGGTATACATACTATTATTCAGTAAAACCGATAATAGTTCACCTAGTACTGCCTTTGGTTGTCGTCCTCCAAAGAGTTGGTTGAAAAATAATTTAGAACTCGTTTTTGGCGTTTTTAGGATAATCTCTTTTAAGGCTTTTTCAAAGACACCGTCTGGAATCGCTTCCTCGTTCAGCTCAATCGATAGTCTAGCGGCTAGCTCATTTGGTGGAATGATTTCCGAAATAGGATTTTCTTTTTCATCCGTAAATAAGGCTTTGGCTATTTGATTAAAAACATTTAACTCTTTATTTACCATTTATTATTTTTTAGTAGCCCGTTCTTTAGGCTACTGTATGTTTATTTAAGCGTATGCTTAAATTTTATCATCTTGAAGGGAATGACAAACTGTAAATTGTCTCTTTGTTGAAATTTTAAATAGGTGCTAAAAGGTCTTGTACAAGAAAGTCATATTTGAGTGTCGTTTCTTTCATTTGTATTTCCTCATTCTTTCTAGTTCGACAAGACTTAATGGGTTCATTATACAGATGGAGGGTCATTACGGGATGGTTGGATAAGTTTTTCAAAGAATGACAGGCTCTGCCTTTCTTCATACAAGTCGTAGTTCCGGGTTCTATGTTTTTGATACTCAAAGATTCTTCTCCTTTATCGCAATAAATTGTTTCCTGAAAAGGACCATCAAAAAAGAAAACCCTACAACTTTGCTCGTTGTGGTCGTGGATAGTCGTTTGAGCCATTGGATTCCAACAAATAAGAATTAATTCAAAGGCTTTATTTTCAAATAGGCAGACACGAGTGTAGGCTTTTTCGGTCCACTTTGCAAACGGAAGTAAAACTTGCCGATTAACTATATCATTGATATCAGAAAAATTGGAAGTCTTTTTGTCGAGTTCTTTTTTTATTTGATTGATAAGCTGTTCAAGATAACTGTTGTCTAATGTGTTGTCGTTTTTTATCATGCTAATTTTCATTTCTTTTATCCATTTGTAGCGGTTAGCGCATATCGCGCTTTACATCCTTCCAATTACCTACTTTTAATGCCGGCGAAATAATAAGTTAATCACCTGCCCAACAACCATCAGGCGGGCGGGTCGGGTCGAACTTATTTCGGTTCTAGTTTTTCTTTAAAAGAAGGCATATTGTTAATCCTATGACTGATTTTAAAGTAAAATAGGGACAAAAGTAGCCGTCCTAGATATTCAATTATTGATTTGCAGTTAATGAGTTCTTTGACCGATTGTATTTTAATGGATTGTTAACTTTAGTCAACGCCATATTTATCAACAACTATAAAAGTCAACAGTTGAGTTTTACGGAAGAAAAGCCACCAATTGAGTCTTATCTGACAAAAAGTATCAAAGTACTAGTATTTAACTGTCTTTTTTGCTGGTGCAAAGGTAGGGGGAAAGCTTCCTTCCTTGTTAGCTTATCTCTCTTAATGTTTTGTGAATGTTTTGTGAATGTTTTATTATACTAAAAAAAAGGATGTAACAAAAATCATTTAATAAGAAATATTTTCTTGCAATTTAACAATTACCTACTTATTTTTGTCTTAGATAAGACATTTCTATTTTGCAATGCTTTATCTAACCTCAAAAAGTAGCCCCTAAAATTCCCCTCCCTATTATTAGGTTTTGAGCCTACTTTTCCGAAGGTTTATAAAAAATGAATTCCCCATAAGGTATCTAGCTACTATAGTATGGCTAGTGCACTGAATCAAAAAGTACTAAAATGAGAAAACACCTACTAGCGGCGAGTATGCTTTGCTTGGTATTGACGAACTGCACAAAAGACAAAATTCACGTTGAAACAACCCTCGACCGTTCTTTAACGCAGGCATTAAGCCAAGCTGCTGCTACGAATGACAAAAGTCATTTTATCTTACCTGAGAGTGATGACTTCTTAGCTATACCACAAGATGAAACGTATAATCCCCTAACGAAAGAAAAAGTGGAATTAGGGAAATTATTATTTTACGAAACAGGTCTTGCTTTATCCCCTTCCAAGAATGCAGGTCAAAAAACTTATTCTTGTGCTTCCTGTCATGTGCCATCTGCTGGTTTTCGGCCAGGGCGAATTCAAGGGATTGCGGATGGAGGCATCGGTTTTGGTCTTAATGGAGAAAAACGTTCCAAATTAACGGCTTATCGAGAAGATGAAATGGATGTACAAGGAGTTCGACCATTAAGTGTTTTAAATGTAGCTTATGTAGAAAATACCACTTGGAGTGGGCGATTTGGCAGCGCTGGCGTAAATATTGGTACGGAAGACCGTTGGGCATTGGAGGAGGAGCTACATATTAACGAAGCAGGTTTTGCAGCTTTAGAGTCTCAAAATATTGAAGGATTAGAAGCCCATCGCATGGACATAACGGAAGAGGTATTAGATGGGTATGGATATCGACCTTATTTTGATGCTGCCTTTTCAGCAGTAGATACAACAGAACGATATTCTAGAACCAATGCTGCTTTTGCGATTTCTGCTTATTTAAGGACCTTATTGGCGAATGAAGCACCTTTCCAATCTTATTTAAAAGGCGAATTAAATGCTATGACAGAGCAGGAAAAAAGAGGTGCTTTGGTCTTTTTTACAGATGCTAAATGCTTTCATTGTCATAAAGAAAAAAACCTAGGCGCCAATGATTTTTATGCTTTAGGGGTGAAGGATTTATATCAAACCGGATTGGCTTTTAATACTTCCGTCGAAGACCAACGCAATCTTGGTAGAGGGGAGTATACTGGAAGGGAAGTAGATCTATTCAAATTCAAAATTCCTCAACTATATAACCTAATAGATGCGCCATTTTATTTTCATGGTAGCAGCAAAACTACTTTAACGGATGTAGTCGAATATTTTAATAAAGCTATTCCAGAAAATGCCAATGTACCCACTGAGCAAATTGCTCGCCAATTCCAGCCGTTAAAGTTGACACCCCAACAAGTAGCGGATTTAACCGTCTTTTTAGAAACAGGGCTACGAGATGCAAATTTGGAGCGGTATGTACCAGCACAAGTGCTTTCAGGGTTTTGCTTTCCTAATAATGATGTTTTTTCCCAATTGGATTTGGGCTGTGGGGAATAGTAAATTATCAATAAAATTTCTTCGGCGATTTTGCATTTTATTGGATTGTTGACTTTAGTCAAAATGCCCAAATTACTTAACTTCATTTATATAATACATTTTCATGTTTCCTCGGTTTTTTACGGTTAATTCTCCTCTATCAATACAGTTAAATTGTTCTTTGATTAATTCATAAGTATTTTCAGATAGATTAATTTTTCCTGATTCGGCGTAAGATTCCATTCTAGCAGCAATATTTACGGTATCTCCCCAGATGTCATAAGAAAATTTTGTTGTTCCAACAATTCCTGCTACAACTGGCCCAGTATTGATGCCAATTCGTATTTCAAAAGTATGGAAGGGGTTATTATCAGCTTTGGCTGCTGCTACAAAATCTATTATTTCTATTGCTGCTTGAACCATTTTTATGGCATCACCCTTAGAGGTGTCTGCTAATCCTCCTGCACACATATAAGCATCACCAATCGTCTTAATTTTTTCTAATTGATATTTCTCAATTATTTCATCAAATTTGGAGAAATAGAAATTAATCGTGCTGACTAAATCTTCGGGGGAAAGTGTTCTGGAAAAACTAGTAAAACCTTTAAAATCCGTGAACATTACAGAGACCGATTCAAATTTTTTGCCAACTACTTTTCCTTTTTCTTTTAACTCATTGGCTGTTTCTTCGGGAAGGATATTCAATAATAATTTGTCGGATTTGTTTTTTTCTTCTTCAATTATTTTATTGACTTCTTTGATGAATTGGTATCTACGAAATAAACCAAAAGCCAAAATGGAAATTAATAAACTGACGATAATCGTTCCTATAGTAGTGAGTTGTTGCGTTTTCTTTTGTTGATTAACTAGGTCTATTTCTACTTGTTTTTTGGATACTTCAAAATCCGTTCTTAAATCATACAAATCTTGCACAGAGGAAACATTGGTGATACTGTCTCTGTAGTTGATATACTCCTTATAGTGCAATAAGGATAAGGCGTGATTTTTCGATTGCTCGTAAAGTTTTGATAATTGCCCGTGAGCATCTCTAATCTGCTCCTTTAACTGATACTTTTTTGATAAATGAAGACTTCTTTTGGCATATTTAAGCGCAGAGTTAAAATCATTTTTATCAATATAAATATCAGACATGGAATTGAGGTAAGTTGGGATGGGATAGTAGTCCCCTAATTTTTCTAAAATACTTATTGCTTCATTAATATTTTCTTCTGCTAGGTCATTTTTGCCCAATCCTGCATAAACCATCCCCGTATTTCCTAAATTATAGGCTGTCCCAATTTCGTAATTTTGGGCATCAAAAATTTTACTTGACTCTTCAAAATTTTGCAGAGCTAGATTGAATTGCCGATTTTTCAAATATTCATCCCCTAGATTTAATAAAGCACTTGCCAACAGTAAAGAATCTTTTGTCGCTCTTAAAATTTGAATACTTTGCCCATAGTATTTGTATGCATTTTCAGAATTACCTATTTCTGAATAGGTATCAGCTATAGTGATATAAGCCCCTGCTTCTCCATTGATATGCTTGGCTTCCATGGCGGCAGAAGCACTTTTAAAAAAGGCTTCTATTGCTTCTTTAGTATTGCCTAACAATAGATATGTTCTGCCTTTACGCATGTAGCCGTGGTAGAGGAATAAATCATTCTCTTCTGCTTTAGCTAAGGCAATCAATTCTTCTGAATACTTAAGCGATAGTTGATAATCATAGGCTGTGCAAACGAGGAAAAAAAAATCCCCGTATTTTTGAGTTATGCA
>JAFMDF010000466.1 GCA_017857395.1 Bacteroidota bacterium
AAAGAAATTGAAGAATATTAACTGCCGCTAACTTCTTGCGCAAACCACTAGCTGTTCATCGACCAAAACAATCCCTGTAAATGGAGGATTGAATGCCTCCAAAATTATTCAATCCTTTAGCGATATACCAGGAACCCCAGTCGTCTTCAAAATCCAACAAGATACCTTTACTGCTCCCGAAGGTGGGCATATACAGGGGATTCAACAATTGGACAAAAAGCATTTAGTTATCTCTGGCAGTTCCAATAATAAAGCTTATTTTTTTATTACTAAAATGAAAGGGATTACCAGAGTTAAAAGAAGAGGCATTATTACTAAAATGGTTTATATCAATAACGATTTTCCTAGCATGCGCCATAATCATGCAAGTGGCTTTCAACTGGTTGATAATCTGTTAGCAATCGGCACAGAAGGGGGGACTGATACCAATAAATCTAGTGTAGTATTTTATGATTTAACTAATCCTGATGACCCGAAACCAATAGGCGCTAAAATTGACCGACAAGAAGATACGGCTGGTGCCATTGGCTTAACGAGCATTGGTGATTCCCTGCTGTTGGCAGTCGGCGGCTGGGATTCAGACAGGATAGATTTTTATTCTGCTGCTTTTAATACGACCCAATTAGATTTTAAATTGCTTGATTCTTGGCATACGGATAATAAAAATACAGACGGTTGGACTGATTCCCTGTGGGGTAGCTACCAAAGTCTAAATTTTGTGAAAGATGAAGCCGCCAATTTATATTTAGTAGGTTTTTATCAAAATGAGGCTGCCGCCATGATAGCCGATTTATACCAAGTGAACTTACAGGAGGCATCCGAAAAGCGCTTACAAAAAATAGCTTCTAAACAATTTTATACCCAAGAAGGAGCTTCTTTTAAAAACGGCGCTGGTTTATCTACCCTTAACTTTCCTAAACGATTAAATGTATTGGCTACAGAACGGGATTGGAATTTGTTGATTCGGGTTAATTATTGGTGAGGGAGGGGTTTGTTTTTGGTTTAGAAATTGCTGGTAATTATTACTTTTATATTTTGAGCCATTTATCCAATGAATTCGCTAAAGTAAAAAAGCACCTTGATTCATCAAGGTGCTTTTTTACTTTTGTATACGGCTAATATTTATTTCTCAAAAGATTTGACTGTTGCCAATTAATTTACTCCAAACAAACTTCTGGTCGAGCTCCGATTCCATATTCCTGCACTAATCCTTCCAATTTCTCTTCAAAAGAATCGGGCGACGTTTGTATAATGGCGAGTTTCTTCAATGCCTGATACTGGCAATCCCAAATATTAAACCGTAATTTTTCTACCCGACACCTAACGTCTTTAGTGAACTCGAATTCAAGCATTTTTTTAACCTCGTCAATTTGCACTAGATATTCATTCCCTTCTTTGCAGTTAGTAGAAAGCCCTTTGATTAACCATGATTTGACGTCATAGATATTGTCACAGTAATAATCAGCCAATCGGTAATCGCCATCAAGAACATCGCCTTGTGCGACAAACTTGTTCCATAGCTGATTAATAGCTACTGCATCAGCTTGATATTGTCTATGTAATGCTCTTAATTCACCGATTTTGGTCATGGTAATCTCGGCTAATGCTATTTTTTTTGATTTTTGGAGGGCCTCAATTTCTTGTAACCCTTCTTCTGTCACGCCACAGATATTAGCGAAACCATCCATCACATAAGCTCGAATTAATGGTTCTCTAGTGCAATATTCGTAACCATATTTACGATCCGATTTTTTTAACTCATTGTTTGGCAGAAAGATTTCCCATGCCTTATTCAATACAGCTAGTCTGGACTCATTTTGTTCAATCGCCGCTTCTAGTTCGGTTATTTTTTCGGCTAAGTCTCCATCAGGAACTACGCCACTTTCAGCTTGCAATTTTTTGATTTTTTCAAGCGTCATCGGTCCTGAATTACACACATCTACTGCCCCTTTTAAAACCAATTCCTTCATATTTGGAATGGGATTACAAGGGAAAAGAGGTAATTCTATATTAAAGCCAGGAGAAACGCCCGTTTCCATATAATTTTTCCAGTTAGTTTCTAATTTGGTTATATTCTGAAACAGGGATTTCATTTTAGCTATCTCTGGTGCTAATCCTTCGACATCTTCTACTCGTAAGGAGGTTTTTTCCGTTAATCTGAGCGTGCGATTTTCCAAGATATCTTTTGCTTTGGAGATATTTCCGCCACAATAATGCGCAAAAACGGTCATATAGGAATACTTTGCTAGAGTACTTTTTTCACAACTTGTTTTAGCTGCTTTGACGGCGTTCAATGCTTCTAAATTGACGGTTCTAGTTTTAAGGAATTGTTTCCAAATTTTATCCATGCTGTGATAAGCTTTGATTTTGGCTTCTAAATCTTCCAATTTCTTTATAAATCCTGGCACCGCTTGATGCGCTCTGACATCTATTCGATTAATTTCTGCTACCAATGCTTCTGCCGTTTCTACCTCGCTTTGGCAAAAATTGTTGTTGGTATTCATCAATAAATATCGGATATAATTCAGCGGATCATCAGATTTACTAGGTTTATCTAATGCGCTCATATTGGAAATTTTGTTGTTGTCCAAAAATTCCTTCCAAGTTTCGTCAAAGTTGACTGTTTGAGCAATACTGTTAACGGAGATGAAAAAAATGCCAATAATTAAGAAAAAGAAACGATAGTTTATCTGCGTCATGTTGGATAGGTATAGTATGTTTTAATTTTCAAAATTTGAGGGATAAGAAATAACTCCTCAGACTTCTGACAGTAAATTTTAATTTTTGGTCACTTCTGAAATCTTAAAAGCATCTATTATTTAGTTGGGGATTTAATTATAAAATCGATTTTATACCGTATTATTTTAACAATAATACAATGGCGAAAATTGCTTGATGCTGTCGACTATTATAATCCACCTATACCATAACTTATATGAAGGGGGAAATATTTTATAAAATGGAGAATCGGCTACAAAAAATAAGGATGGGTGGTTTTTTATTTCCCGATACAGAAATTATCCATTGTTTGTAAAACATTTATTTTTAGGTATTTGTAATTTATTTTATTTATGAGGTACAAATAGGGTACATTTTTTCTTTATTTTAGCTAATTAGGTTGATTTTAATCAAATAAATCAAGTAAAGTTTCATCCTTTGTCAAGGTATATAATTTGTTCCGCTACGACCATCATTAAGATTAATGGTGCATCCGAACATATTCCGAAGGATTCATATCCATGATTTTTCTAAATTGTTTATTAAAATTAGAGATATTATTAAAACCAGATTCATAACAGACGGTACTTACATTCGACTTATTTTCCATTAATAATTTACAGGCATAGCCAATTCTAATTTCAATTAAATACCTCGAAAAAGTCTTTCTGTGAATTCGTTTGAAGTAGCGACTAAAAGCCGATGAATTCATGCCAGCAATCGCAGCAACATCGGCTAACTTAATAGGCTTATTGAAATTTTTAAAAATATACTCCTGCGTTTTGTCTGAACCGTCTTTAATTTTGGGATTCAAATATCCTTCACTTGAAAGCAAAACAAAATTTTCATGTTTGGCTAGTTGATGAAGTATTTGTAATAATTTTATTAGTTTTATAAAGGCATCTTTTTCTACAATTAAATTATTAATTTCTTCAATAATCGAAAATTTTAAATCGATGAATCTGATACCTCTTCTTGCTCTTGTAAATAAGGCAGCCAGCTGTTCGGTATTAGGCAAATTCAAAAAGCGCTGCCCAACAAAGTCTTCTTTAAAATGTATACTAAATGCAGCGGCAATCAATTTAGAATTAGGCACAAAGTAAGCGGCATCATTCAACCACATATGTGGCAAATTTTTTCCAATTAATAGGACTTCTCCAGGTTCAAATTTTTCAATACTGTCCCCTACAAATCGAGTACCCATACTTTCTTTAATGGCCACCAACTCCAATTCGGAATGATAATGCCAAATTTTCAAGAAATTAGCATATCTATTTTCCCTCACCACAAAAGGCTCACTCTGTGCTGAACTTCTATTTAATAATCGAGGTTTCAAAGGCTGATTTTTTTATTCTTTTAGTAGTGTTTATTTTAAATAAAATCGTATAACGTATTAAGCGTAAAATGGCAATGACAAGTGTAAATTGACAGGTATTTTGCACGCAGAGACCACAGAGTTCGCAGAGAAATGCTTAATTTAGATAAGCTCTGCGAACTCTGCGGCCTCTCCGTGAACTTAACTCATTCATGCTTTACGATTAATAGTATAACGAAATTTGAGTACTGAAAATCAAAGGGTTAGTGATATTCAAAATTCAAAATTCTTCATTCAGAATTAAGTTTAGTATTATAATTTTTTTTTGACTTAAATATAGGATGATTATAAATTTAAGCAAATAAAGCATCATGTCAGCAATATAAACCATCTGTTCTTATTTTTTCCTTGTATTATAAAAAAAATAGTATTAAGGCAAAAATAGTATCGAGATTCGTGAAAAAAGAGGTAGTAGCCCCTACAAAAACGGTTTATCTTTGTAAGAACATTATTTTATAGTTAATAAGAAAAAAACAGCGCGTTTAAAAACTACTTATCGCTATTTCTGCTGCTAATCCTTCTTTAAATTTTTTGAATGCAAAGCAATCTAATTATTACAGACATTGAAGTAAAAGATATTCGGTTTCCAACCAGTAAATCATTAGCTGGTTCGGATGCGATGAATCCTGACCCAGATTATTCTGCGGCCTACGTTATTTTAAAAACGAATACGGATTTAGAAGGACATGGACTTACCTTTACAATAGGTAGAGGAAATGAATTATGTGTGGCAGCCATCCATTCTTTGGCGCATTTGGTGATTGGAAAATCTATGCAAAGCATTGCTGATGATATGGCTGGTTTTTGGAAAGCGATTACAGGAGATAGTCAATTACGGTGGTTAGGCCCAGAAAAAGGGGTAATTCATCTAGCAACAGGAGCGATTGTCAATGCAGTTTGGGACTTATATGCCAAAGCAGCAGGCAAACCACTTTGGCAATTATTGGCAGATATGAGTCCAGAGGAATTAGTAAGCTGTATAGACTTTACTTATATCACCGATGCCATTACAGCGGCAGAGGCATTGGAGATGTTAAGGAAAAATGCAAGCACTAAAAAAGATAGAATTGCTCAATTGCAAGCTACTGGTTATCCTGCTTATACGACTTCTGCAGGTTGGTTGGGTTATTCTGATGAGAAGATGCGAAGATTGTGCCGAGAAGCAAAAGCAGCTGGTTTTACCCACCTAAAAATGAAAGTAGGTTCCAATTTGGCAGACGATATGCGAAGAGCGAGTATCATCCGAGAAGAAATTGGGGATGACCTTAGATTAATGATGGATGCCAATCAAAAATGGGATGTGGAGGAGGCAATTGCCAATATGAAAGAATTGGCGAAATATACCCCCTATTGGATAGAAGAACCAACTAGCCCTGACGATATTTTAGGTCACGCAAAAATTGCTAAAGCTGTTGCCCCGATTAAGGTAGCAACGGGCGAACATTGCCAGAACAGAGTAATGTTTAAACAATTAATGCAAGCAAATGCCATTGAAATTTGCCAGATAGATAGTTGTAGGGTTGGGGGAGTGAATGAAATTTTGGCGATTATGTTGATGGCTGCAAAGTTCAATATCCCTGTTTGCCCACATGCAGGCGGGGTTGGATTATGTGAATACGTCCAGCATCTATCCATGATTGATTTTATTGCGATTAGTGGTTCTTTAGAAAATAGGATTATTGAATATGTGGACCATTTGCATGAGCATTTTCACGACCCTGTAGTCATTAAAAATGGACAGTATATGCCTCCATCAATGCCTGGTTACAGTATTACCATGAAAGCGCAATCATTAGTAGATTACAGTTTTCCAGATGGAAAAATTTGGATGAATGAGCGACCCCGAAGGGTGAATGTCCAAGGACATTCAAGCGAATGAACCGCAAAGCGGGCGGGATGCATAAGAGCGACCCCGAA
>JAFMDF010000104.1 GCA_017857395.1 Bacteroidota bacterium
AACCGCAAAGTTACAATAAATACTATTTAGAACTTCATGCGTAAACCACTAGCATGATTATCTTCAACAAAATTATCAAGCAATGTAAATGTTTGCGTAGCTTCGTCAAAAAATCCGAATCCATTCTGAACGGCCATTACTAAACCTCCTCCTGTTCTTAAGGCTAATGCCCCTAATCTTTGCCCTATTTCAAAGGATTCAACTGGTCCATTTGGAAAAACAGCCTTAAAATAACGTCCAGCATTAATATCTACCCAATACAACTCATTCTTAGCAGCATTCCAAACAGGACCTTCTCCTAAATTAGTTTGTATCTCAAAAAGAGGCTTAGGCAAGTTCATTCAAAGAAGTTATGAGGTGGAAAGAAAAGAAAGGAATAAGAATTATTGAAGTAATTTAGCTTTAAAGTCAAAAGCAGACGCCCCAGATTTGGGTACCATTGCCTAGATTCTCTCTCTATTGCAGCAACCCAGCTCCATTGGGCGTCCTTTTTCTTTTATAAGCTAAATTTTCAAATTGGTATAAACAAAAAAATAAAATCACTAAATGTGAACTGTTTATAAATCTGATGTTTTGTAAAATAAAATAAAAGGAAGATAGCAGGTAAGTAAGCAATGAAAATTAGAACATAATACTACCAATCAATAACACAGGTGGTTATAGGCTGACTAAGTAGATTAAAAATATAAAATTTTCGACTGATTACTTTTTATAGTAAAGTTTATTTATTAGCTACTAATCCTTTAATGATTTCTCTTTATTTAATCTTTCAAATTATTTGCGAATATAGTATTTGTTTTTTGTATTTCATTACTAAAACAAATTTAATTTGAATATTGCGGCACAAATATATATATAATTAAGATATAAAATGAAACAAATTTTACTTTTTTCTAACATTCATTAAAAATGTTTTTTTAGTGGCTTTTTTCTATTTTTGCAGCTCACAAATTAAATACACTTTATTTTAAGGCACATTATAACCTAAATATGACAAAGGATATTGTTCTAGGAATAGATATTGGCGGCTCAGGTATCAAAGGAGCATTAGTAAACATTAAGACAGGCGAATTGGTTTCTGAGCGGTTTCGATTAGAAACACCTCAACCTGCTGACCCTAAAAACGTGACCGATACTTTTATAAAAGTAGTTGAACATTTTGATTACAAAGGGCCAATTGGCTGTGGTTTTCCAGCAGTTATGAAAAAAGGCGTTGCTTTTACTGCTTCTAATATACATAAAGATTGGATTGGTACTAATGCTGCCGAACTTTTTTCCAAAGCTTCTGGATGCGAAGTAGCCGTCTTAAATGATGCAGATGTAGCAGGTGTTGCTGAAGTAGAATTTGGAGTAGGCGCAAAAGTGGAAGGGACCATTATTTTAATTACCATTGGTACAGGTTTGGGTTCTGCTATATTTTTAGATGGCAAATTATTACCTAATACCGAATTTGGTCATGTCTATTTAAAAGGACATAAGGAAGTAGCCGAAAGATATGCATCTAACTCTGCTAGAAAGAGAGATGACTTAAAATATGAAGAATGGGCCGCTAGATTCAAGACCTATTTAGAGCATTTACAATTTTTGTTTACCCCTGATTTATTCATTTTAGGTGGAGGCGCTAGTAAAAAATACAAAAAATTTGACCAGATTTTAGAAACCATTAGAACACCTATCAAAACGGCGGAAATGCTTAATGAGGCGGGAATTATTGGGGCAGCTTTATCTGCTATAAAAAGATAGTTATAGCGGATAAAAATTCAATTTCAATTTCAACCTCAATTTTCAAACCAGTTTCAGTGAAAGTTTTGAGGTTGAAATTGATGGTTGACCTTAAAATTTATTCTTCCACATCATACTCTCTACAGGGCGGATGGTTCGAGTATTATATTTAGCATTTTTCTTTTTATTATAATAATTTTCAATATCACCTTCTACCACGAAGTAAATAAGCTGTCCAATTGGCATCTCTGCATACACCCTGACAGGATGCGTACAAGAAATTTCTAACGTCCAAGTATTACAGAAACCAACATCTCCTTTTCCTGCGGTAGCGTGAATATCTATCCCTAACCGACCTACAGAAGACTTGCCTTCTAGGAATGGTACAGAGTTATGGGTTTCCGTATATTCTGCTGTTACGCCTAAATATAATGTATTAGGATGCAAAACATAGCCTTCTTCTGGAATCTCAAAATGCTCAATTTCATTATGTTTTCGAGCATCCAAAATATGGTCTTTATAACGAGCTAAATGTTTGCCTAAATGCACATCATAGGAATTAGTCCCTAAACAACTACGGTCAAAGGGTTCTATGACAATTTCTCCTTTTTGGATAGCTTCGTATATTTTTTTATCGCTTAATATCATAAAACGGTTGACTTTTTAGTAACGCCTAAAATTAATTATTTCCTAGTGTTGTGTCAAGCAAAAAATGGCGGATTCATTGGTCAAAACGTTTGGAGGTCTGAGAGACGCTCCAAGGTCAGGTAACAAAAACTATGGAGCGTCTCTCAGGCCTCCAAGTGTCTTTTCACAAAAAAGAAATACTCGTCATTTCAAATTTGACTAACTACTAGGCCTTCAATATGTTCGCTAAACGATGAATGCTGAACTATAAACGATGAATAATTAAAAATGGACATGGTAAAACATGCTAATAAAATCATTAATTTTTAATATCCGTCAGCAATCAATTTTAAACTAATGGTCTATTGAAATTTCACAATTCATCGTTTAGCATTTATAGTTCATCATTTATTAACTATATTTTATATCCCACACCATAATACTCCGATCATCCCCACAACTCACTAAATAATCATTAAAGGTGGACCAAAATAGGCGGTTGACTGAATTTAAATGACCTTGGTCTCTAACTGTTTCAATGACTTTTAATAATTCGTAGGTTTCAGCATCCCAGATTTTTATGGTTTTATCCCTACTTGCGGTCGCAAAGATAGGCGCTTTTGGATGGAATGCAATGTCGTTAATGGTATACCAATGGGCTGGTTGGAAAGAGACTTCTTTACCATCCTGATGCAAATCTCTTACCCTTAAATGTGCGTCTCTTCCGCCGCTGATTAAAAATTGCTGATTTGGGCTATATTTAATCGTGAAAACAGAGTTTTCATGCGCTGCTTTTATGGTTTGCTTAATCGCTAAAGTATCCGCATCCAACAAATAAATATGATGGTCACTTGCCCCAATTGCTAATTCATTCCGCTGAGGGGAATAAGCCATACAGCGCAAACTTTGATTGCTTAAATGTAGGCTCTCCACTGTTTTTTGTTGCTCAATATCCCAGCGTGTCAACATGCCAGCACCTCCAGCAGTCAATAAACTATTTCCAATTTCTTGGATGGCAAAAACGCCTTTTTCATGCTGTAAAATATTCTTTGTCTCTGTTGGATTCGCTAAATCAACCCAATGCACGCCTCCATTCATATTTCCTGCCACCACTTTATTCGCATCCGCTAAATAGCATAAAGAAAATATTTGCGTTTCTACTTTCGCTACCAAATTCCCCATTTCAGGGTCATTAAAATTCCATTCCACAATCCATCCATCTCCAGCGCCTGAAAGGAATAAATGAGGAGCTTTATAAGGAATGATAGAAAATATGGCCGAATTATGTCCAGTTAGGGTAGCAATTTTTGGGGCTGTTATTTTTTTATTAACCAAATTTGTAGCTGATAATTTTATAATATTATTTTACTGTTTATTAAGTGCTTTATCGTCTAAAGTTAATACTGCTAATTCAGGTAATTCTAATTTATCTGTTCCAGAAATCACCTCTACTTCTATCTGATTCCGCATTAAATCTTCAAAAGTTTCTCTTTTTCGAACTAAGTAATCTGCCCCATTATAGACAAAAACCTCCGCTGGGCGGAATCGAGAATTATAATTAGAAGCCATTGAAAAGCAATAAGCACCAGCATTAAAAAATGCTAACAAATCACCTGCTTTGGTTTCTTCAATAGAGCGATTTTCTGCAAAGGTGTCTGTTTCGCAAATATAGCCTACCACATCGTATAATTTCTTTTCTCCTTTTGGATTAGATACATTAACAATATGATGGTGCGCATCATAAAACATTGGTCTAATTAAGTGGTTTAGTCCAGAATCTACGCCGATAAATAGTTTTGCGGTGGTTTGTTTTACGACGTTTACTCGAACGAGAAAGTAACCGCTTTCACTAACCAAAAATTTACCTGGCTCAAAAACCAGTGTTAAATCTCTACCATAGGCTTTACAAAAACGATTGAATCGCTCAGACATTTTAACGCCCAATTCATCAATATCAGTCACCTTATCGGCGGCCTTATAGGCTACTTTAAAACCACTTCCTAAGTCGATAAAATCCAACTCGGGAAAATCCATTGCCAAATTCAATAAAATTTCTGCTCCCTGTAAAAATACATCTACCTCTTTAATATCTGAGCCTGTATGCATGTGCAAACCTTCTACTTTGATTTGATAGGCATCTACTAATTGTTTGATGTAAGGAACCTGTTGATAAGAAATACCAAACTTTGAGGTTACCGACCCTACTGAAATTTTATCATTTCCACCTGCTTTAATATGTGGGTTAATTCGAATACAAACAGGTTTTTTTTCCGGTTTTTTTCCGATATATTCTAGTAAAGGCAAATTATCAACATTAATCCGCACGCCTAACTCAATAGCCGCATCAATTTCCGAAAAAGAGACGCCACTAGGCGTATAAATGATTTCTTTCGGTTGAAATCCAGCCCTCAATCCCATTTTTATTTCTTGCACAGACACACAATCTAATCCAGCCCCTAATTGTCGCAAAAATTTTAGAATAGAGATATTCGTCAAAGCTTTACAAGCATAACTTAAAACCAGCTTTGGCACTTTAAAAGCATTATTGAGTCGATTAAACTGTCGCTCAATAATAGCGCCATCATATACATAAAGCGGGGCATCATATTTTTCAGCCAATTCTAAAGGGTTTACACCTTCACTTAATTCAAATTTGTGGATTACTTTCTCCATGAAAACAGTATTTAACAATTTTAAATTTAAAATTGCGTAAACTAATTAGTAACAATAAAAACCGCAAAGATAGTCAAAGCTACAAGTGAATATTCGATTTTAAAAAATAAAATACTACAACTAAGCACCAAAAATAAAATTTATTGCATCTTTAAGGATAGAAACCTCAATTTACGCTAAGAAGTTTCTTTCACTGCATTTAAGTATTGTTAAAAAAATTAGTCGGATTCTTTTTTTCGCAATACTATTAAAACAACTTTATATTGACCGAAAACGAAATCATAGAAGGTTGTCAAAACCAAAATCGGCAAGCCCAAAAAGCTCTTTATGACCGTTTTTCTCCACTCATGTTCGGTGTTTGCAAACGATACTGCAAAAATCGAGAAGATGCAGAAGATGTTTTGGTCAATGGCTTATTTAAGGCGATTAATAATATTCACCAATTTAAGGGAAATGGCAGCTTTGAGGGTTGGATACGTAGAATTGTAGTAAATGAAGCGTTAATGTTCTTGAGAAAACGACAAAAAATTACTGTAGAAATTGAAGAATATCATGTGGGGGCACTAACAGGTGGAACAATTGAAGATGAATTAGCCGCACAAGATATTTTAGAATTATTAGCACAATTACCAATTGGCTATAGAACCGTTTTCAATCTATATGTGCTAGATGGACTAAAACATCGGGAAATAGCAGAAGCGTTAGGCATTAGCATTAATACCTCTAAATCTCAATTAATTTTAGCCAAAAAGAGAATGCAAGATTTATTAGCCAAACGAGCTTATCCAGGCTTAGAAGGTAGACAACACAACCGTCGGTAGACCCTAGCAATATCTACTACATCATTCAATGACTAATGACTTTCATAAAATATGATTTATAAAATGAAACCACAAGATAAAATAGTCGAGCTTTTTAGAAGAAATCAGCATAAACTGAATGAACGACCATCCTTACAGGCTTGGAATAAATTGGAACGTCGATTAGATCAAAAAGAACGCCTTATCAAAAGGCATAAGCCTACTATTTCTATTTATCGTATTATAATGATGGCAGCAGCAGCAATTGCGCTAATTTTCTTTGTCACAACGATTACTAATATTGCCCAAGAAGCTAATAGTAGAAATGCCATCGTCATTCATGAAAATGCACCAACAGAAAGGTTAATTACTATCAAATTAGCGGAGGAACAAGCCTTTAGAGAGCAATATCAAGACGTTTTAAATAAAACAGTAGCAGAAGGAAAAATTACCGGTCAATTAAGGGTTTCCATCAAAGGTGTTCGTCCTTATTTAGTGCCTCGTAAGAGTTGATTGATTATTCCCCCCTTTTAGCCAGAGGTGATTGGTTCTAATCTTTTAACTTAAATAGCAATATCAATTGCAATATCGACTTCAATTTCAATCACAATTCGGGTAAAAAGAGACTAAAATGGTCAATTTAAATCTGATTCCCCTCTTATTGAGGTTGTTATTGCCATTGGAATTGTCATTGCTATTGAAATTTTTTATTCCATTTTTAGAACCAATCCCCCCTGCCTTTTAACTTTGTAGCATGCTGCTAAAAAAGCATTAAAAATCCGTTGGGCAAAATTAAGCTCAACGGATTTTTATTTCCCAACGGATTGCTTAATTTTAATTTTTTAAATCAACTAATAATCAATTAGCATTAATATTGGCTCAGAAATATAAAGTCTACGATATTCATTGTGGCAAATGCAGTAATTACCTCTTGACCTATCATAAATACGGCACAGGAAAAGGCATTTTACGACTTTATTTAACCAATATCGTCGCTCCCAAAATCTTCAGCAATCTCCACAAATCCAGTACACCTACCATCAAAGCAGTTCCTAATTTACAATGTCCTGCTTGCGAAGAAGTCATAGGTGTTCCAGCGTTGAGTAAAAGTCAGAGGTGGGTATATCGAATGCGCCAAGGATTATTTCATCGGAAATTGCAGAAGTAAAAACTCGCAACTTGCAACCCGCAACTTACATTATTTAGTAGCTATCCGTCATTACCGCAAATTTTACCTAAAAAAGTACCGCTTTTTCCGTCAAATTTATCATTTTAGCGTATTCTTAAAAGAAGTGAGTAAAAAGCAATGAGTACAAACAATTTGGGCATCCCTTTAAAAGTTGTTATTTTCGTACTTTTACTCGTAAAGGAAGTCAAAAGCACCCGATTATTACTGGGTTTCCTTTATTTTTGCGCTTACTCATAAAAGCAGACCATCAACCAAGGAATGCCGAAAAAGTAAATATACAGTTCACAAGTTGCAACTTATTGATTATCAATATTTTTCAATTTTAAATTTGTAATTTTAAATTTTCAATTTCCCCAACGTACTTATTAACATGAAATTATTTCGACGTTTTGTTTTCTTTTTGGCGTTTATTTCAGGCACTTACGGTCTAACTGCCCAAGATTTTCACAAGTCATTATATAATATGATGCCCTTGGCGGTCAATCCTGCTTATACAGGAGACTTTGAAGGGTCTTTCCGATTGAGTGGCATGTATAAAGACCAAACAAGTAGCACTTATAAAACCCCTTCCTTTTCAGTAGATGTGCCTATCCTTATGGTCCGAAAAAGAGATTGGTTAAGTGCAGGGATTTCTTTTGATAGTGATACTGCGGGAGAATTAAAGTTTGGAACAACTCGTTCGCTCTTATCTGTTTCTTACCATTTATCCTTAGATAAAAAAGGGAAAGACTATTTTATATTAGGGTATCAGTTTGGTAGTGATAATACCAAAATTAGAGATAAAGACGCCGCTATTTCATTAGACGGAAATGATAATATCATTAGCAATTTAAATCCTGATAATAAAACAAGTAATGCCATTAACAATATTGGATTGATGTATCGGTCTCAATTGGACAAAAATACCATGTTAAATATTGGTGCGGCTTATTTATATGTCATTCGACAAGAAAAGGAAGTAGCATCTGGTGCTTCGGGCAATGTGGGCAAACGTCCTTCGGAATTTGTCGTACATGGTTTAATTGATAGAAACATTGATAAAAATTTATCGATTCATCCCTCCTTTATTATTAGAAGTAGAGGTACAGAAGGCACAGAAGTAATGATACAAGCCATGGCAGGTTATTTAATACGACCTGATTTAGCTTTAAGATTAAAAGGAGGAATTGGTTATGATTTAGACCAAGGTCCCGCCTTATTATTAGGTGCAGATTACGGCGAATGGAAATTCGGTTTATCTTTTGAATTTCCTATATACGGTATTGCCGAAGCAACTGATTTTGGCGGGTTTGAAATATCTGCTAGTAAAATCATTAATGTTTATAAGAAACCAGCAGTACAACCAGCTATTTGTTGCCCTGATTTATAATAGGGATTAACTTGATTTGCTAAATTTTGAAAATTTAGTAAATCTTTAAAAATAAATTTACTATCCCGATATTTATCGTGGATAAGATTTAGCAAATTGAACTACCATCACCCAACGTTCATCTTAATTCAAAATATATGAGTCGTTTAATAGCATTTTTATTTCTTTTAGCTTTTAGTATTACTACTGCTTATGCACAACCACTCAATAAAGCAACTGCAGCAGTCAATCTAAAAACAGCCCAAGACCAAGAAGATAAACAAGATTATTTTCGAGCTTTAGAATATTATGATAAATATTTTGAAGAAACGAAAGATTATGAGGTATATCCGCAAATGGCGCGGTTAAGTATGAAATTGCGGGATTATAAAAAAGCAGAGCGGTATTACGGTCGCTATTTAAAAGATGGCGATGTGGAAGAGGAGGAGGATGAAGCCAAAAAAGATGACGATGAAGATTTGAATACTTTTGAATATGCCTTAAAAAAAGGAAGAGAAGCAGTCGGCAAAGGGAAGACGGCTGTCAAAAAGAAGACTAAGGGTAAAAAGAAGAAGAAAAAAAGTAAAAAAGCAAAAATTAGAGCCAAGAAAAAAGCACAAGAGGCGAAGCAAGATGCAAGAAACGAGAAGGCGATTGCCAAAGGAAAAATGGTGGGTAAGAAAAAGCGAGAGCGTAAACCATTAACCCCTGAGCAAAAAGAAGATCGTTTTGAGTACGGTCAAGCTTTAAAAGCCAATGAAAAATTTGAAGAAGCCATTGCGCAATTTGAAACATATATTTCAACAGGAACTGACCCAATTAAAAGAGAATTGGCTCAAAACGAATTAGAAGGCGCACAGTTTGCAAAGCAGCAAGGCGTAACGAAAGAAGATGGAGAATCCGTCAATGGTTTAACCATAACTAACATCAAAAAGTTAAATAGTAAAGAAGCGGAGTATGGCCCGTTTTTGCATAAAGACGAATTATACTATGCCAGTTTTGGAGATGTAAAAGAAATTATTTCTACAGATGGTGAAACACCAATGGCGTATGCGCAAATCTATAAGGCATCAAAAAAAGGCGATGATTGGAGCAAAGGAGAGCCATTAGATACTAAAATTAATAGAGAAGATTTTCAGACCACGCATCCACATATTTCTCCAGATGGAGAACATTTATTTTTCACCCGTAGTTTGATGCGAGGAAATAAAGTAGAAATTAGCACAATTTATTTTAGTGAAAAAAAAGGAAGTGAGTGGGCAGGACCAAATGAAGTAGTCATTGGTTTTGATGAATTAGATTTTAAAGCTTACCACCCTGCCGTTGGCGATTTATTTGGTAAAGAAGTATTATTTTTTGTCTCAAATATGGATGGTGGCGAAGGCGGCAAAGATATTTATTATGCGACTAAAAAAGGCGATGGGGTTTATGGCGAACCTGTCCCATTAGCCTCTGTCAATACACCTGGAGATGAAGTGACGCCTTTTTATAGAAATGGGGCGTTGTATTTTAGCTCAAATGGTTTACCAGGTTTTGGTGGTTTTGATATTTTTACGACTGTTTGGAATGGTACGACATGGAGCAAACCAGAAAACATGGGTGTTGGTTATAATACGCCTTTAGACGAAAAATCTTTCTTTTTAGATAAAGAAGGAGCCAATGGTTTTCTAACGTCTAATCGTTCAGGAAGAGGGTTTGTCGCTAACTCATCTTGTTTTGATATCTTCTCCATGGAAATTCCACCAATTGCGGCTAATGTTTTAGCAACGGTATTTGATGGAAAAAAGGCATTAAGAGGTGCTACTGTAGCAATTCTAGAAATGGAAGGCACAAAGGGAGTCAATCCAAAAGAGCAGAGTAATAAGAAAGCTAATAATTTTGATTTCCCATTGCAGTTGGAAAAAACCTATATGCTAATTGCTAGTAAAAAAGGCTATACTAAAGACACCGTTACGGTAACAACACTGGATTTAAAAGAGAATAAGACGTTCAGTGAAAAATTTGTTTTAGCCAAAGCAGCACCCGTAAAAGCACCAGAACCAGTAAAACCCCCAGAGCCAGAATATGAAGAGATTGAAGTCGAAATCAATAAGCCTATCCGACTATCTAATATCTATTATGATCTTGATGATGATAAAATTTTGGTTGATGCAGAAAAGGATTTAAGTGTTTTATTAGATTTAATGCAACGATACCCAGATATGGTGATTGAATTATCCTCTCATACAGATTATCAAGGAGGGAATGATTATAATGAAAACCTGTCTAAAAGAAGAGCAGATTCTGCTAAAAAATGGTTGACAGAAAGAGGCATTGAAGCAACCCGTATTCAAGCCGTTGGTTATGGGGAAAAAGTACCTGCAACAGTTGATTCCATCTCGGTAGAAGGCAATCCAAAATTACAAATAGGTTGGGTCTTGGATTTTAACTTAGTGAGTAAATTATCTCCTAAAGCAACTAGAGACGCCGCACATCAAATTAATCGTAGAACAGAATTTAAGATTATTTCAGGGCCAACTAACATCAAAATCAAGAAGTTGGAGAAGCGCTTAAAGAAAGTAGCGCCTAAGCCAAAGGTTATTAATAAAACTAGAAAGTCTAAAAAGAAAAAATCTAGAAGAAGAAATGCGAACCCAATAGGTAACGTTTTAATAAACGAAGGACCTAAAATGGTTTTTGATTATGCAGAAGTAGATTTTGGGGTCATCAAAAAAGGCGAAAAAAGAACCCATGTTTTTGAATTCACCAATAAAGGAGATGAAGCTTTAGTCATTGAATTGATAAGTGCTTGTGATTGTACAACGACTGAATTTTCCTCAGAACCTGTAGCACCTGGCGAAAAAGGAAGTATTAAAGCTATTTTTGATAGTGGCGCTATTGAAGGAACTAATAAAATAGATATTGATATTATTTTAGAGAATGAAAATCCTGAAACGGGGTATCAGATTGTGGAAAGAGTTTCTTACTTCTTTCAATTAGAAGAATAGACCTAATACTTCAAGAATTACGTATTCTTGAAGCACTTCTCAAATACTATCAAAAAAGCCTAAAGATTCGATGGAATCTTTAGGCTTTTTTCTTGCCCGAAAATGTCCCTTGAAAAATAATTTCATTTTTTTATAAAAAAATTAATCAAAAGTGTGGAATATCAAACATTCGGACATCTATATAAGTGTAAGTTTTTATGATTGGACACCATGAAAATTTTCGCTAACAATTTTGCAGAAAACGGGTAATATATTTCTAAACGATAACAAAGAAAATATTATCTGCCATGCTTAGATTGTAACTTTGAAAGGACAGAATGATACTGAATATACGTTCAAAGCACTAGGGAAGTGCTTTGAACGGACTCAGTTTTCTAAAAGCTTCCTAAATAAATTAAAAATACTCTTTTTTATATACATAAACCAAATCTTTCTAAAATGATGATTGACTTAAAAAACCACATCATTTACCCCAAGTAAAATTTTCAGATAACCCCAAATAATGAAAAAAAGGATGAGTCATAACTGGCTCATCCTATTCGTTGTTAAATATGACCCACAATACCAAATGATGAATGTTGCTGTAAGTAATTACAACACATTTTTATTGCAGTCCCTCATACTCTTTACGACACTATTACTATGGAGAACTACACCGTGAAAAACATAGCAATAACTGCTTGGGCAGAAGAAGATCGCCCAAGAGAAAAGCTATTAATTAAAGGAAAGCATAACCTGTCGGACGCCGAATTATTAGGTATTTTATTAGGCTCAGGCTCAAGAGAACAGTCTGCCGTTGGATTAGCGCAGGATATTCTGCGTTCGACAGGAAATGATTTAAATGAATTAGGCAAACGTTCTATTGCCGATTATATAAAATTTAAAGGCATTGGACCTGCTAAAGCCATTACCATTGCTGCTGCCTTAGAATTAGGACGCCGTCGTCAACTCACCAACATTAAAGACCGGCCAAAAATTACTTGTAGCCGAGATTCGTATAACCTCATCGCTCCCCTACTCATGGATTTACCCCATGAAGAATTTTGGATATTATTACTCAATCGAGCGAATAAAATTATTGACAGAAAACAAGTCAGTCTTGGCGGCACTACGGGCACAGTCGTTGATGCTAAAGTAGTTTTTAAAAAAGCTATAGAAGGACAAGCAGTCTACTTAATTTTAGCACATAATCATCCTTCCGGTAATGTATTCCCTTCTCCACAAGATTTAGAACTGACCAAAAAATTGGTCGCAGCAGGTCATATTCTCACTATCAAAATATTAGACCATCTAATTATTGGAGACAATCGTTACTATAGTTTTGCGGATGAAGGAAAGATAGGATAGTTAGTGATGAGTTATAAATGATAAGTGATGAGTCACACTACTAGGAGAAACAGTTGCTAATAATTCAATTATTCAAAAGCAAAATATTTTCGCCTTACATTTATCTAAATTCAAAATATCCGTGGTAAATTCCATCCACAGTAAATCCCACCCGTGGTAAAAAATCCCTAAAATATTTTTATTCTCCATCAAAAGACCGTATTTTTATAGAATAGTACTTACCAAACTGTTTTCACCACACTTACAGACAAATAGATTAAAAAATTTCATTACTAAAATATCCCCCACAACTATAGTTTAGCATAAACTATATAAGCTTTAATAGTAAAGTTATCCCCCCTTCTATTCCCCCAAGTAATTAAAATTTTCTAAGGTATCATTGATGCCCAGTTAGTGCTATTCTTATATTATAGGAATAGTCGACTACTTTTCAAGATAAAAACAAAAAAATGCACTCAAAAACAATCAGACAAACTACACTATTCCTATGTCTATGCCTATCGACTTTCCTGCATGGACAAATTACCATCGATTATCCCGAACGAGTGACCGTAGAATGTGGTACAGATATTACTCCTTCCGAAGACAATCCCATAATTGGGTTTCCTGAGGTTAGTACGACTTGTGCAAATGGGCTATCAGACATTACTTTTTCTGATAATATTGACCAATTGACGGAATGTGGTGGAACAGGTATCCTATTGCGTTTCTGGTCAGTTAGTGATAATTGTGGTGGTTTTATGACACTACTTCAGCGCATTAAATTGGAAGACACAACCCCTCCAGCAATTAATTGTGTGCCCGAAATTATTATAGCATGTGAAGCAAGTCTCAATCCTACAGAAAATCCAGATTTGGGTTTTCCTGAGGTTACAGATTGCTCAGAAGGAGAAGACTTAACGATTAATTATGTGGATGAAAACGAGGGGGAAGGTTTTTGTGATAATCTACCAGAAATCGTTCGACGAACTTGGACAATTACAGATGCCTGTGGAAATGTCAGTACTTGTGAGCAAACCATTAGAGTCGGCAAAGACCCTTTATTAGTATTCTGTGAAATCGAAGACATTGTACATGAATGTAATGGCTTAGATGGCAGTCGATTTGCTGCTGAATCTTGGGATTTAAGCAATACCAATCAATTAAGAAATTGTACCCAAACGGACTGTGGCCCAGTTGAAATTATTAGTGATTTTGATTTTGGGCGCATGGCAAGCACTTGTGGTATTACTGGTAGTTTTGAAGTCAATTATTTAATCAAAGACAATTGCGGTAATTCCAAATTTAAAACGGTTAGTTTCACCTTAAGAGACACTACCCCGCCTGAATCTTTTTGTAATCCTGTAGATTTTGGTGTCAGCTGTGAAGGAGATGAAACTGCTTCCTCAAGAGTTGCAGGTTGGCATACAGATAATATTACTTTATTAGAAACTTGCTTATTTGATAATTGTGGAGAAGTTACCGTAACAAGTGATTTTAATGGAGCAAGTTTTGATATAAGCACTCTTAACTTTGATTGTAATGATGAGACAGGGTTTGCCGTTAATTATATATTAACAGACCAATGCGGCAATACCACTACTAAAACTGCATTCTTAAAAGTGGTGGATAATGCACCACCAACTTTTGAAAATGTGCCTAGAGATACCTCTATTGGGGCTAATGATAATTTAGCTATTGGGCAACCAACCGTCATAGACAATTGCTCGTCCAATTTGACCACTGAATTTATGGAAGCACGGATTGACAATGACAATGACGATGGATTTCAGATAATTCGTACTTGGACAGCTACAGACGATTGTGGAAATGTGAATACAGCTACTCAACGAGTAATGGTTTTAGATCCAATTTTATCCTTGGCTTGTAGTTCTGCAGAAGTAAAACTAGAAGGTGACAAAATTATCATTAGCAATTTACTAGCACCTAACGAAATAGTCAAAGTATTTGCGGCTGATAATCGAGTCGTTTATAATTGTTTTAGAAATTGTGGAGAGGTGCAAACAACTCGTGCCTTAGCTCCTGATACCTATAAAGTAGATATAGAATTTTATACTGCTAAATGGCAATTAATTTGTTCCAGTGAAGCAACTATTACAGTAGAAGGAATGGAAGATACAGGAGGAGAAAACAATGGAGAAGATGATAATTCAGGTGAAAATAATGATAATAACGACCCATGTACAGCAAGTGATTGCGAACAAATACCTCCCGTTTTAACCAACCTCCCAGCAGATTTAACGGTGGAAGTAGCAGAGATTCCAGCAGAAAGCAATCCAACTGTATCAGATAATTGTGATACAGATGTGGATGTTCTTTTGAATGAAATTAGAACAGATAGTGAAGCCGATAATAATTATGTGTTAACCCGTACTTGGATTGCAACCGATGATTGCGGAAATACGGCGATGGGGCAACAAGTTATTTTAGTACTCAATGAAAATGAAAACAATAATCCCTGCACTGCCACAGATTGTGAAACAATTCCTCCTATTATTGCAAATGTTCCAACCGATGAAACGGTTAACTTTGAGGCTGTTCCTGCTCCTGGACAACCAGTTGCTACAGATAATTGTGATACGGAAGTCGATTTATCTATGACAGAAACTATCTCCGAAAGTACGGATTCTAGAAATTATGTATTAACCCGTACTTGGACCGCTACAGATGATTGTGGAAATAAATCAACTGCTCAACAAATTATTAGGGTAATGGGGGAAAGTGATATGGGCGATAATGGCTCAGGAGAAGAGGGGGATGACGCCGAAAATAATGATAATGAGGATAATTCAGATGGAAATAACGATACCAACGGAAGTGAATCATGCGCTGCTATTTCTATCAATTTAAATAATAGTACAATCACGGTTGATAATATAAATACGCCTAATAAAATTGTCAAACTTTTTGATGCTGCCTATAATATCATTCAAGAATGTGCTGCTGATTGTAGCGATCCAGTTAGTTTTAGTAACCTACCAATAGGCAATTATTTCGTAGATATTCAATTATACTCCGCAGACTGGGTATTTATTTGTGAGGTTCAAGAAGCAATCAATGTAACGACGACTGAAGAGGAAGAGGAAACTACAGGTGATAATAATACAGATAATAACCAAAGTGATAATCCTTGCGAAAATGTCAATATTAGTCATACCCCTTCCGCTATTATATTAACGAATTTTAGCACACCGAATAAAATTATCAATATTTTTGATGAAAATTATAATCAAGTTTTTAACTGCTTTACGGATTGTGCAGCAACAGTAGAAGCGTCAATTCCTGATACAGGTAATTATATTATAGATATTCAATTATATACAGAGGCATGGGTTTTGGTTTGCCAACAACGAATAAATTTTTCAGTTACTGCCTCGGAAATGTCAACAAACGAAGGTAATGAAACTGATAATGGGAGTAATGATAATGAAGAAAATTCACAGGATTGTGAAGCCGTACAAATAACGACCTCAAGTACTCAAATAAGTGTGACCAATCTAACTGCGCCTAATAGTATCGTTAAAGTATTTAATGAAAATTACGACCTTCTTTTTGAATGCGTAGGTAATTGTGGTTCGGAGGTAATTGTAACTGATTTACTTGATGGCAAATATCACATAAACATCAATTTTTACGATGAAAATTGGGGCGATTTATGTGAAAAGATTACGCCTATTACTTTGGGTAGCAATACCTCAAATAGCATTGGTCGTAATGAACCTACAATAAGGAATAGTATAAATCAACCAACAGCAAGTGATTTAATAACTTCAACTATTTCTTTCTATCCAAATCCTGCATCTAATGTATTACTGCTTGATTTAAATGGATTTAAACATCAAAAAGCAACCATTACTATTTATAATCAATTGGCAACTTCAGTTTGGGAAGGTGACCTAACTACACATACCTCAAAACAACCTATTGATTTAACCTCTATTAATAATGGATTGTATATAGTTGTTTTTAGGATAGACGGGCAATTACCAATAGTCAAAAAATTATTGGTCCAAAAAAATAGATGATAGAACCACCCTAATAGTAGGACACACAAAAAAAAGGCTTGAAGCAAACACTTCAAGCCTTTTTTATATTTGTTAACACAGATTGATTTATTCTGCGCTATCAGTTGTTGCTTCTTCAGTACTTGCCTCAACTTCCGCTGCTGGAGCTTCCTCTGTAGCTTCTGCTACTGGAGCTTCCACTTCTGGCTCAGGCTCAGGAGCTGGTGGAGGAGGTGCTGAACCAGATAGCTTCACTAATTCTGCAATTTTTGCTTCTGCTGATGCTTCTACCCGAGAAGCAATTTTTGCTTCTTTTTCATCAATCCAAGCTTGATACTTTGCATCTGCTTGTTCTTGCGTTAAAGCGCCTTTCTTCACACCTCTATCAAGGTGCTTTCTGTATAATACGCCTTTGAAACGAAGAATTGCTCTAGCAGTATCCGTAGGCTGTGCGCCTTTCATCAACCACTCAAATGTAGCATCTCTATCTAATTCAATGGTCGCTGGAGAAGTCATTGGGTTATAAGTACCCAATTTTTCAATAAAACGACCATCTCTTGGAGCTCTTGCATCGGCTACCACGATGTGATAGAAAGGTCTTTTTCTTCGTCCCTTTCTTTGCAATCTAATTTTTACAGACATTACTGTTAAATTTTACTTGGTTTAACCATACCCATTTAATCTCTGCTAGGAGACGGTGGGTTTTTAACGAGGGCAAAAGTAAGGGATTTTTGGGAATATAAAAAGAAAAGGAAAATTATGAAGGTAAAGAGGTATTCTTTTATGTTAAAAATAACTGAATTTGGGTATCTTATATTCATTTTTCTTAAATTATTGGACTGTCTTTTATTAAAAATACCACTTATCAAATGAAAAAATCAACCATTCTAATTTTTACCTTATATTTATTGATTAGCTTACATTTTGCTTGTAAGAAAAATAGTATGCCCGATTTAACGGACAATGAATCTATCGCAAATGATAGTCTTAGGATACTCGATAGTATTAATATGGTCATCATGGAAAAACTAACACCACACCTAGGCAATTATAATGTCACTTGTCGACTAAGGACTACTGATATTATTGGAGATTCTTCCTTAGTAGAAGGCTACAAAGAAGTAGAAATAGATAGCTTATTTTTAGATACAGTAGTTCTAAATATCTACGAAAACACATCCCAAGATATTAATATTGTCCGATATATAAACGAAAAGAAAATTCTCGTATCAACAAAATTTTTACGACATAATTATAACGACATCTTTCTTGTTACGAACGGAGCAGATATGCTTAAATTTTCTTCTATATTGGACGGATATAGCTGTAAGTGTAATGTTCGAATGCGGTTAAAAAGTGATTCTATCTTCTACAGTAGTTACCAAATGAGTAGTTTTGATATAAATATAGAGTGCATGTAGTCAAAATAAATTAACCAATTTCATCAATTCTTCATTCTTTTCTAAAATTCCTACCTACCTTTTCATTTTTCCTTCTATTTTTACAAAAATTACCTTTTAAATAGTATATACTCGATTTTTATCGAGTTACTATTTAATATTCAATCATTCAAAATTAATAAAATGTACGAAGGTTTAAAACATGCCCACTCTGGCATTCGTTGGATATTATTGATTGCTCTTTTATATGCTATTTTTAATGCGTATAATAAATGGAAAAGTGGGGCATCGTATAAAGATGGAGATAGAAAAGCAAGTTTAGTGGCTTTCATTTCTAGCCATATTCAGTTATTAATTGGTTTAGGATTATATATGATGAGTCCAAAAGTGCATGCAATTGGAGAGAGTGTGATGAAAGAACCGATTGCTCGTTTTTTTGCAGTTGAACACTTGGCAATGATGATTATAGGAATTATCCTTATTTCTGTTGGTCATATTAAGGCAAAAAAGGCAACAGATGATACGCAAAAATTTAAGACAACCTTTATCTTTTTCACAATTGGCTTATTGGTAATTTTGTCAAGGATTCCTTGGCCATTTCAGCAGTATGGAGCTAGTTGGTTTTAAGGGCTGTTCAGAATTTGGGATAAAGTTCCCCTGATTTTTGAGAGAGCGGCAAAAATCATACATCATAAATCCATCCAGTTTTTGTGTACCAAATTTATGATGTAAGATTTAAGATGTATGATTTATTCAAACCCAATCCACCATCATTATCTGTTCAAAAATACGGGGAGAAAAAATGCCTATACCTACGTAATTATGAATAGCCTAGCGGCAAACACTTGCTAGATGAATTTCGTAAATTTAATTAAGATAGGAGAATGGGGTTTCTGTAAAAGTCTTTCGCAGGAGCAATTTGCTAAAATTTTAAGATTTAGTAAATTTTAAACCAAGGAATTATAGATTTACTAAATCTTAAAATTTAGCAAATCAGGACCTTTTACCGAACTCCACTACAAATAATTACTACACAATGAAGCAATATCATCAATTACTACAACATATTTCAGAGAAGGGTACCAAAAAATCTGATAGAACGGGAACTGGTACGCTTAGTGTTTTTGGGTATCAAATGCGATTTGATTTATCCGAAGGTTTCCCAATGATTACGACCAAGAAATTGCATTTAAAATCTATCGTCCATGAATTATTATGGTTCTTAGATGGCGATACAAATGTCAAATATTTACAAGATAATGGCGTACGTATCTGGAATGAGTGGGCGGACGAAAACGGAGATTTAGGCCCAGTATATGGTAAACAATGGCGAAGTTGGTTAGGAGCAGATGGAAAGGCAACAGACCAAATTAAACAAGCCATTGAGTTAATCAAAAATAATCCTGACTCTCGTAGAATTATTGTCAATGCTTGGAATGTAGGAGAGTTACCGCAAATGGCATTAAGTCCTTGTCATGCCTTATTCCAGTTTTATGTCGCTGATGGGAAATTATCTTGTCAGTTATATCAACGTTCGGCAGATTGTTTTTTGGGGGTTCCATTTAATATTGCTTCTTATGCTTTATTAACGATGATGATGGCGCAAGTTTGCGATTTAGAAGTTGGAGAATTTATTCATACCTTTGGAGACGCCCACTTATATTTAAATCATCTCGAACAAACAAAACTACAATTGTCTCGTACAATTCGAAAACTTCCGACTATGAAAATTAATCGGGAAGTGAAAGATATTTTTAGTTTTAAATACGAAGATTTCCAACTACTCAATTATAACCCCCATCCTCATATCAAAGCCGCTGTCGCTGTATAAAAAAGATGGTGCTCTAACCTAAAAAATCGTTAGAGAAAACCCCTATAAATAAAGTTATTTATCATTCTTTTAGCTTATTTGCCCTAATTTGGATTAAATAATCAACCCAGAAAAAAATTAATGAACCATCAAACAAATTGACCAGCTATTAATGGTGGTGACTATTCAGAAAAGAGCGCAATCTATGATAATAATGGGAAGGGTTTCTATGCGCTAATCTATTGAGTAGTTACAACGTCCGATTAGACACAACAACTAAAATAAACAATAAATAAAAGAATGGCAGTTAGTATTGAAGAAGACTATGTTTTTATTAAAGAGGCGAGCCACTTAGAAGAAATTTGCACTCGTTTAAGCACTCAACCTTGGATAGGATTTGATACAGAATTTATTGGAGAAAAACGTTTTTTCACTTTATTATGTTTGATTCAAATTAATAGCCCTATTGGTTGTTTTTTAGTGGATCCATTAAAGGTCAAAGACTTATCCCCTTTTCTTGATTTAATTGAAAATCCTGAGGTTTTAAAAATCACGCATGCAGGAGAAAATGATTATCGACTAATTTATCAGCAATTTAATGTTTTACCTGTCAATGTTTTTGATACACAAGTAGCTGCTGGCTTTTTGAACTATAACTACCCTACTGCTTTTAGAAAAATAATGGATAAAGAATTAAATATCCGTTTAAAGAAAGGGTTTGCTGTGGCCGTATGGGATCAGCGACCACTTTCAGAAAAGCACATTCTATATGCACTCAATGATGTTATTTATCTCAAAGAGTTGTATGATAAATTACAAGGAAAATTAATACGCAGAAAACGTTCAACATGGTGTGAAGAAGAATTTGCTAAGATGGAATTAGCCGATAGTTATCATACCGATGTATATGCAGAAGCCCTCAATAATAATATGATGCTACACCTTTCCAAAAAGGAACAAGTTTTCATGTTACGTTTATATAAGTGGCGAATTGATGAAGCCAAAAAGAAGGATTATTCCAAAGAAATGATTCTTAGTTCTAAGTATATCAACCTTATTGTTAAAAATATTAAGCAAGGGGAAGCAGCATTAAAAAATAATCGTTTACTACCTAAGAACTTTTATAATAGATATGGATTAATTATAAAAAATCTATTTGATAAACCAGTTACTGCTGATGAAGAGGAGGTGTTAAAGCGCATTCCTAAAAAGCACGAAGTTACACCGATAGAAGACATTACACATAGTATTCTCTATGCTTTGGTAAAGCGAAAATGTCTGAATGAAGGAATTTCTCAAAACCTTGTTTTTCCAAAATCTGCCATGACTAAATTTAAGTTTAATCCAGATTGGTTGGGCAATGGTTGGAGAGCAAGTATTCTAGGTAAAGAATTAGTAGATTTATGCAAACGAATTGACCATTTAACTTACGAGTTTTCAGATGGACAGTTTGTGCTAAAATAAGCGCTTTGAAAATATTTCCAGAACTTTGAGTTCTGGAAATACTTTACCTTAAAACCCCATTTAATATTTCAATAAAAGAGCCTTCCCGCTTCCATCTTCCGAAATTGTCACCCTAAAAAGGTCTCCATATTCACTTTCCTCAATCATTGGAAATTGTTCTTTCCCGATTAATTCATTAACTAAAGTGGGCGTAGTATTAGAATGTCCAACTACCAATATCCCACTTCCATCTCTATCTTTCAGTTGCGTAGCAAAACCTTTTAAATCTCTAGGGTCATAAATTCTTATTCCTGTTTCTAAATCATCCGCAGTAGGTTTAGCTGTTAATTGTGTTCGCTGATATATAGTGGAATAAACCCTATCAATACCAGCCTCTTTTAGAATAGCGCTCAAGCGTGCAGCTCTCTCCTTTCCTTCCTGTGTTAATAAGGGGTCTTTACCACCTTCTGTAGCTTTTTCTGCATGTCTTACGAGATAAATAGTTGTTACATAAGCGGCTTCTTTTTCTGGAAATTTAATGGTGTTGCCGTCGGCATAAAAGATTTTTTTTTGGTTAATTTTAGTAACTAATTTTGAATTATTTAGCTCTTTAGTAGTAGAACAAGCAACTAATAGGAAAAAACAAGAAAAAATTAAGGATAGCTTCATAAATTTGTGATTTAACACCAAAAGTAATAAATGCCTCTAATTTATCATAAAAAATTACCAAAAGGCGGAGAATTAGGTTTTTGGCAGATAGCAGAACCCGAAACCTTTTTTTTGGATAGATTGGAATTATTTCCATCAGAAATCCATCAACTATCCAAAATCAAAGGTCGGTTGCGCTTAGAATGGTTGGCAAGTCGGTGGTTATTACATACCATGTCTGGCAGAACCTTGAGAGGAGCTTGTTTAAAAGATGAATTTGGAAAACCCTATTTAACTGATTCTGACTTCGATATTTCTATCAGTCACTCTTGGGATATTGTGGCGATTATGGCTGCACCTTATGCAATTGGCGTGGACATCCAAAAAGAAGTAGCCAAAATAACAAGAATCGAAAAAAAATTTATGCGTCCTGTAGAAAAAGAAAGCTTACAAGATGATACAAAAATTCCGCATTTACACATATATTGGGGCGCAAAAGAAGCGTTGTACAAAGCTTATGGTAGAAAAAAAATAGGTTTTGTACGACATATCCATGTTGACCCTTTTGAATATAATTTATCTATAGGGCAAACAACGGCTGCTATTCACAAAGAAACCTATCATGCTTATTTTGATGTTTTTTATGAAAAAGTAGCGGATTGTTATATGGTTTATGTCATTGAAAAAGAAAATTAGTAGGTACTAAAAATATCAAAACTAATAAAACACATAGTTCTAAATCTATATCCTGTTAATCCTGAAAAATCCTGTCATCCCGTATGAAAATAAGTCATTTCCTCAGTCAAATTAACGAAAAAATCGGTCAAGCTACTTCCTGGATAACCGTTACTTTAATGTTGCTTATTTGCTTTAATGTAGCCATGCGGTATTTGTTTAATAATTCGGAAGCTTGGCGAACGGAATTGGAATGGCATTTATTTGCCTTAATTTTTTTATTAGGTGCAGGCTATGCGCTCAAACATGATAAACATGTAAGAGTAGATTTATTTTATGCCAATTTTTCAGAAAAACAAAAAGCTTTAGTCAATTTTATAGGCACTTTACTATTTTTGATTCCTTGGTGCGCCGTCATTATTTTCGCCTCCTATAAATATGCGCATAGTTCTTGGTTAATGAATGAGGGATCTCCAGATAATGGATTACCTGCTCGGTATCTTATTAAATTCTCCATTACGCTTGGCTTTAGTTTATTACTGATTCAAGCGCTTGCCTTAGTAATCAATTCATTCACTATTCTGTTACAAAAAAAGTCTCCTAGTTCCTAGTTAGACGCTTAACTCAATTCAGCCTTAAATTTATATCAAAAATGGTTTGAAATTGAAATTGAAATTGCACTTAATTAAATTTGAAGTTTATTTAGCGACTTATCAAGCATCAACTATCAATAATGGAAATCCTAGCAATCGTCCTTTTTGTCTGCATTTTTATATTAATCCTATCTGGTTATCCAGTTGCCTTCACCTTAGGGGGGTTATCTATTCTATTTGGTTTAGCTTTTCTAGGACCTGATTTTTTCAATTTTCTGCCTTCTCGAATAATGGGAACGGTAACGAATGTCGTCTTATTAGCTGTTCCGTTGTTCATTTTTATGGGGATTATGTTAGAAAAGTCAGGGCTCGCCGAAAGCCTACTCGAAACCATGGCGATGCTTTTCGGTACTGTTAAAGGCGGTTTAGCCATTTCAGTAGTCATTGTAGGCGCACTTTTAGCTGCCTCAACGGGTATAGTAGGCGCAACTGTTATTACTATGGGGTTAATCAGTTTGCCGACAATGCTAAAACGAGGGTATAGCCCAGAATTGGCAACGGGTACGATTGCTGCTTCGGGTACGCTAGGTCAGATAATCCCGCCATCGGTGGTATTGGTCTTATTAGGAAGTGTATTAAATGTATCGGTAGGAGATTTATTTGCCGCCGCCTTGATTCCCGGTTTATTATTAGTCGTTTGTTATATTACTTATATCGTTATTTATGCCCGATTTTATCCTGAGAAAGCACCAAGTATGCCCGCAGCAGAAATAGCAGCTTTTCGAGGAAAAGGTTTTATGATGCGAGTTCTTAAAGCTTTTTTATTACCATTGCTTTTAATAGCATCGGTATTAGGGTCTATCTTAGCAGGCATTGCTTCCCCTACAGAAGCTTCTGCTATTGGCGCATTAGGAGCGACTATATTAACAATTATTCAAGGTAAATTCAGTTGGCAGGTGCTAAAAGAAGTCATGCAAGAAACGACTCACTTAACAACGATGGTTTTTATTATTCTAATTGGTGCAACCACTTTTGCCTTAGTATTCAGAGGAATGGGTGGAGATGACTATTTAATTGACTTAATAGAAGGTGCCAATTTATCACCGATGGCATTCCTCTTTTTAGTCATGCTAGTTGTTTTTATAGCTGGTTTTTTTATTGATTTTATAGAAATCATTTTTATTATCGTACCAGTAGTCGCCCCAATATTTGTTAATTATGACATGAATTTGGTTTGGGTTGGGATTTTATTAGCCCTGAATCTACAAACTTCATTTTTATCTCCACCTTTTGGATTCTCCCTGTTTTATTTAAAGGGAGTAGCTCCAGATGGCGTAACTACTCAACATTTATACCGTGGCATTATCCCCTTTGTATTGATACAAGTTGTATTTTTAGTAGTCATTATTTTTTTCCCAGAAGTGGTCTTTCTGTTGATTGAGCAGTAGTTATTTGTTTAGATTTTCTATAAAAGAATAAACCAACTATTAGTAAAATAAACCATCCAAAATATCCTTGTTTCACACGTTGAATGATAATAGGTTGTATTAATTGACACTCAGGGTCGTCACAATCTATTAAGCCATCTCCGTCATCATCTAAACCATTATTACAAGCCTCTATTGATGGCGTTACCGTTACGAAAACTGTCGCCGAATCACAGAGGCTTCGCACAGGTAAGATGCCGTAGCAAAAAACATAAGTAAAAGAATCTACACCCACAAACCCTGGACTAGGACAATATTCTGCTAAATAACTAACCGTATCAAAAATAACCGCTCCATTCAATGGCGCTATCCCCACACCAATACTAGTGGTATCTATTTGAGTAGTCCCTAGATCATTCCCCAAAACTTCTAACATCGTACAAGTATTTGCAGGCGTCATTGTAGAATCATTTTGCGCCTCAATTGGACAACCTCCCAAATCAATCCGTAATTCATATTCTTCCCTAGCAAAGAACCACGTATTAATCGTATTTAAATCACCAAAATCTTTATTGGTCCATAGGTGACAAGGCACCCCACAACCATTAAAAGGATCTTCATTTGTTTGGGTGATTCCCGTTCCATAAGCATCTGGAATGTTCGTATCATCATAATAAATCTTTTTGGGACTTCCATTATCTGGTAAAGGTCGAATAGTCGTTACATCATATCCAGTCAAAAAATATTCCGCATCGTAAACTGGAAAATGGTAAATACCTTGCGTATATCGAACTAGTAAATCGGCATTCTCAATATCTGCTGCCCCTCCCACCTTATTGCCAAAACCATCTCGACCGTCCCAAGGAATACATCTAATATAAGGAGGTTGCTCTCCTGGTACAGGGTTAACTTGAAAGGCAATCAATACATCTCTAGAACCAATATCATAAACAAAATCTCCTGAAGTTTTATCTAAATCCACCAATACATCAATTTGACCTGGCTCTGTCATCACTGCCTCTACACAAGCAGTTCCATTTTCGCAAGCAAAAAGTTTTGGGGTTATAGAAAATTTACCGAGAACGCCCGTCGGATAAACAGTAATATCTGGGTCATTCAAAAAGATTCGATGTTGCGCCGCAGAAGACCGAATCCCATTTAAAGACTTTCGATCTTCTATAACGTTAATAGTTTGGGTCGTTCCATTATCATTAAAAACCACATTAAATGCAGCAGGTTGAAATCCTGCCCCCACAAAATCTACAGCTGTCACAATATTTTGATTGGTATAGACAAAAAACTTTCCATTAAACGGTCTATCAAACCAAGTGTAGTCTGGGCTTAAACCACAGGAAGTTGAAGGCGCAAAAAGTGCCCAGTTTCTTGAAAACAATCGTCCTTCTATCGCAGTAGGGCTAGGTGTTTTGGTCGCAACAGTTATATCAAACCATTCAATTGGTAATGGATTATTCAAAGAAACAGCGTTATTAACTCTACTAAATTCTATATAATAATCACCCGCAGGTAAACCACTAGGGTCAAATACAAATGGTACATAGCCTGCTGCACCCGCAATGGGTGCAGGTCCAGCTACAGCTTGGCTATGAGCTGTAATATTAGAAGTGTTTGCATCTAAAACTTGACCATTGATATTATCCCTAATGGGATAAACAATTCTTCCTGTTGGGTCTTTAATTCTAAAAAAGCCAATAATCTCAGTAGATCCATTGCAAGGGTGATGTCCACTACCTACGGGTTGACTGAATCCTAAGAATAGCTGTTCTGTTGCAGGATTATCAATATGTACATATAATCGCTGGTCATCACTTCCATCATAGCGACCAAAATCATTATAAGCCGTAGAGTTTGTATAAAGGTAAGCTCTATCAGTAGAACTAGGGGCTAGCTGTTTTGTTCCTTCTGCCGACAACTCAAAGATTAGGAATAAAAAGAGCCCTACAAAAAAATAAGATAATTTTGTGTTAGTGTTAAACATAAAAGTTGCCTTTTGAAATAATATAAATACTTCAACTTAGGTTAATAATTAAGCCATCAACCTTTAATTTTCTTCTCTAGGAAATCATTATAGCCTAAAAATAGATTCTTTCCTTTTTGCTATTTTCCGACAAATTTCATAAAAATCATTCTCTAATACCTTACCTACATATTTCATTCCATATTTCTCCTGTAGTTATTCATTTATTAAAAATTATTTTTTTAGCTAAAACAAAACAACAGAGTTACAAAATACTGATAATCAAAGTATTAGAAATAAATATAATTTAAAAAATGTTTCCCTTTTTACTGACTTAATTTTAATTTCCATCTTCAAGGTTATTAATCAATTCATTACATCTTAAAAAAAAATATAATTAAATTTCATATTATAATTATATATAAAGTTTTTGGCATAGTAATTGCAAAAAATTATAATGTGTAAGTTTTGGTTAAAGAATTGTAAGATTCGTTTTTTCCAGCCCATGAAGAGTCATGGGCTTTTTTTTTGCCTATTCGCTAAAAATGGAAGAATTTCAACTTCAACTTCAACTTCAACTTCAACTTCAACTTCAACTTCAACTTCAACTTCAAC
>JAFMDF010000008.1 GCA_017857395.1 Bacteroidota bacterium
ATTGACTTGACTTCATGTAAATTATTTAATCCTTTAAAATGCCAAATATAACTAGGAATTCATATCGGTCAGTAATAATGACATCCTTATTGCCATCATTGTCCATATCCTGTAGCATAATAGACATCACCCAGCCAACATTACTAATAGGATGCCATTCCCAATCTGTTAATCTTTTTCGTTTTTTAGGGGCTTGAAACCAACTTATTGCAGCTGTTTCCTCCTTTTTACGGCCCTTTCCTCCAGCAATTAAATCTACAATACTATTTTTGAAATAAAATCTACTCATTTATAATTTTCCAATTAATATGTTCTTAAACTGAATCGACATTTCTCTTTTAGGGTGCAATTGCAATCCAACAGGCCCTTTTAATTTGGCATTTTCCAAAGTATAGGTCATGACTTCTTGTCCATTGAGCCAAACGGTATAAACATTGCCAATAGCCCGTGCTTTTATGGTATTCCAATCATTCATTTTTAGCAATTCTTTCACACCGGTTGCTTCTACTGGGTAGCCTTTTTTAGGTACATAAGGAGAGGCAGTCAAGTCTCTTTTTAAAGAACCCGATTCGCCAATTTGAATTTGCGGGGCATCTTGACCATCTCCACGCATAAAAATACCTGAATCAATGGTGCCATCCCCAAATTTAAAATCTAACTGCACCACAAAATCTTTATACTTCTTTTTAGTCCACAAAATAGATCCTTTTTTATTTGGGCCATTTTTTACAAATAATACATCATCTCTGATGCGCCAATAAATGTTATCCTTTGGTTCTTTCCATTTTTTGAAATTTTTGCCGTTGAAAACGGTTTTCATTTTTGGGATTTTGTTTTGGGCAAAAAGAAGGGTATAGCAACAGAGTAGGGGGATAATTAATAATAGGTTTTTCATTACTTTTTAATAGTTTTATAATTAGTATATCGTTCAATAAATAAGTGGGTGTTTTAAAACATCCCGTTGCTAGTTACTGGTTGCTAGTTCTGCCTAAAAAGAAACCAGCAACTAGCAACCAGCAACAATTTAAAATTTCAAGAAACTTATTGAACAATGTAATTAGAGTCTGTCCGTAAAGTCGATTTCAGTATAAGTTTACTATTCACCCTTATGCGTTTTAAGAAATACCTTCACTAAGTAGTTATGAGGGGCATTGGCATCTTTTGAAAATGTTGTCAAGTTTTCTTGCACTACCTCCAATGCCTGTATTTTATCTACGCTAACCAAAAAAGTTTTTAATTGATTTTTAGATAAATTGGTTAACTGTTTTGATAAAAATAAAGCAGCAGCCGAGTTGGAATACTGTAAATTATTAACTAACAAGGTTTTAGCATTAAAATCAAAATCCGAAAAGTGTTGATACCATTCATTGACAACCAAAGAATTTTGGAATAATTTTTTTGGCATTTTTTTTAAAATATAGGCTCTAGTCAAAGGTTTGCCTACTTTCACTATTGGAACGATATATGCTATTTTTTCTAAAAAATCAGTAGGTTTCAATTTTTTAACTGCATAAAACTGATAGTCTTTATGCCTAGAACTTAAAAAATAATCAGCCAAAGTATCGGAGTAAATAGTCGATAATTGACTTCGCATTTTTTCAGTTGCCTCCCCATAAGCCAAATGCCATAATTTATAGCAGGAATACAAACCGCCTTCTACAATGGATGCTTTAATTTCTTTTTTAGTAGCGCCACTAATCCCGTCTACTTCTATTCCTTTGAATTTAATACTTTCTGTTCTAGAGGTTTTTGTATCATATAATTGAGTTAATTTTCTTCTACCTAAAACAGAACTTTGGTCTAATAATAATTGATGTAAGGTTAAATGGTCTTTTGCCTCAAAAAGGTCGTGGTCATACTTCGTCAATAATTGGTCTGGATAAACACCATATCCTGCATATTGTCCCAACAAATCCCAATACATTTCTACATAGACTGGTTTACATAAACCATCAATACAAACAGGCGTTTGGATATCCGCATAATATAATAGTGGCAAGCCGTCTTCATTCATTAATAACTGCATTTGATGCTCGATTGTGGTATCTGGATTTCTGAATACAAAGACTGGTTCGCTTTTGCTTACCTGTTGCCACTCTTTATCGAGGACAAAATGAGTGGGTGGATTATTAGGCAGCTGACTTTGATAAAATAAAACGCTACTGCCTGCTAAAAGGGAAATTAGGTAAAGGCTCCATTTCATTGTTAATAATACTTTTAAGTGGAAAGGATAGTCATCTCTCTATTCTTTACCTCAGTAATAAGAAAAGAAGGCACTATGGTAAAAGTGTGGGTAGTTAAAAATGTGTGACGACTCAGGAGGAGTCGTGTTACCCGTTACTAATTCTCTTCCTGCTGCTGATTTTCTATCAACTGCATATATTCTGCTAAATATTTTTCATAAATCGTTCTTGGATTCACTTTATATTTATGACAAAGAGAAGCTGCAAAACCAACTGCCGCACCCATTTGCCCAGTTGTTCGCATCACTCGTGGACCACCTAAACCTGCATGAGAGGTACTAAAGCATCTACCCGCCATAAACAAATTATTGATGTTTTTGGAATAGAGACTTCTATAGGGAATGTAGTATTTTTCAGTAGGATAAAATAAGGCTTTTGATAAAAAATCAGGTTTGCTATCGTCTAATAAATTTTGTTGATAGTGGATGTCAACTTCTCGAATCTCTTGTACGACGGAATCTCGAAATTTCCGCTTATCTGTTACATCTGTAAAAGTGAAAATATGGTCGCCTACCAATCGACGGGATTCTCTTTTTCCCAATAGATAAGATACCCATTGCAGTTTATAAAATTGATTTTCTGCATCTTGTTTGGCATTGGCAAAAGAACCGAAAATAGCTCTTAGTACATGATCTCTGATTTCCTCTCCATCATCAATTTGATGTAAATCGTTTCTGGAAAATTCCCAATACCATTCCCCTGCTACGGCTTTATGTTCCTTGGCAACAGGCAATGCCCAAGGCACTTCTGGAAACAGTACAGGCATGGGGTCTTCTATGGTTTGGAATAAAATAGAGGAACCCATTACTAGATTATCGGGTTCTTCTGGACTCCACAATTCCCCCCATTTTTCCCAGGCTTCCCCGTATTGGTGGACGCTTTCTCTACCATACGAATATTTAGCACCTGACCAATAGCCTATCCAACCATCTCCCGTGGAATCTACAAATTGAGGGGCTTTAAATCGAATGCGTTCACCAGTTGAAGTATGCCTAGCATCAACATATTGGATGACCTCCTTTGCTGATTTGGCATCATAAGCTCGATAATTATAATGAATGTCTATATTATCAAAGCGTTGCATATTTTCATCTCTGCGTTGCTGGTCAATTATCGCATCTGAAGAACCATTGGGATAATGCTCGGTATCAATCAATTTCAAAATGCGTTCAAATTTGCCATAAATGCCTAAAGTATGTACCCGAATTTCACTACTTGCATTGCCTCCTAAAACAGGGCGGTCGTGAATTAAGGCTACTTTTAACCCTTGTTCGGCAGCAGCTATAGCGGCGGCACAACCAGCCAAGCCTCCTCCAGTTACGACTAAATCATATTCCTTGACTATTTTAGGAGCAAGCGATTCTTTTGATTTTTCGATTCGCCATTTTTTTAAGGCTACTTTTTCGTTGGGCGGGACTATTTTTTCTTGATTGAAATAGAGTGCATCGCAACGACCGTTAAATCCTGTTAAGTCAATTAATTCAATAGTGGTTTCTTTGGTATTTATTTTTATTTGTCCTGCATATTCCCAATTCCAATCAGGCTGCAAACCCAAGGTGTTTTCTAATTTTTCGCCATTGACGGCTATATTAAATTGGCCTGGTGCTTCCCAATTGCCAGGAATCCAGTTTTTAGTTCTTGCCCAAACATGATAATTTCCCTTCTTTTTTATTTTAATTTGCGTCGATGCATTGGTAACAGGAACGCCCATCCCATGTGCCATTAAATAGGTGGAACCCATTTGTTGGATAAATTGAGGGTCAGTAACCCAACCTCCTTTGTTTACAAAATTTTCACTTTCAATTAGGAAGTCTTTTTGGCCATACAGGGAAGTACAAAGGGAAGCAAGAAAGAAAGTGAATAAGGTTAGGGATTTCATTTTAAACTATTTTTTTAAGGTAAAAATGGATTTGGTTAAAATTAAAAATAGAAAAAAAATCTGTATTTGTAAAAGTTAGTAACAGATAAAAATACGTTGGATATTTTAAATTTAATCCCTACGGCTTTATTGCCCCCACGGATTATATAGAGCGTCAGGTAAAAACAGGATAAATCTTAGGTATTATTAATTTGCTTCATTTACACTAAAACTTCTTTACCTTTTAGAAAAATCTGTAAAAGCCGCCTCTAAATCCGCTTTGGATAATTCATTCCCACCTTGCACCAATAGCCGATATTTAAAAGTGACGGATTGCCCTTTTTTTAGTTTGAAATTCAATATTTCCTTGCCTTTAGACATTGCTTTTTGTCCCAAAGGATTAGCTGCAAATAAACCATAACCTCTGGCATGCCAATAAGTTGGATAACCTACATTATCTGGGTGGTCGATAATGGTTAAAGAAATCGGTTCCTTGTTTAATTGGCTATGCAAATGCATCCATTTTGCCCGAGTACCCCAGACTTTTTGCCCTGTTTTACCTTCACTACTCAAATAATCACCTATTACGCCGTCATTATTGACTATTTTTTCGGGATTAGCTCGCCCATTTTCATCTAAATAAATAGCTGCTTTTTTAGATGGTAATTCTAAAGCTCGAATTACTCTTACAGCTAGCATGCCTTCTTTATTATCCGTAAAATCAACATCCGTTAAGGCTGTTAAAGTGGTGATTCGGTCGATTTGTCTAGTAGCCGCTTTTTCCGAAAAATAGAATTGGGTTTGTTCTCTCAATAAAGCCTCTTTTTCATCGGAAATCCATTTGGCGCTTACTTCCATCAGACCTTTTGCCTCTTCCAATTTGACTATTTCTTGATGTTGAATCAATCCGTATTTTCTATTTTTTTTAGGATTAAAAGAATTATTCCAGAAATCAAAACCATTGACATCGCCATAGTTTAGCCAATAGCCAATATGATGTGGGTGGTCATTTCGTTCTCCTGCTTGTGGGTCTAAAGGATAACCTCTGGTTAGTTTTTGACCGCTTTTAGTTATCAAAGGATATAAAACAGGCTTGGCAATAGAAGAAGGATATATATAGCTAGTGAATAGTTCACCTTTTATTAGTACATCTACCTTTTTCTCTGCTTCCTTTTCTATAAATTGAACGGTAGCGGAAGAGTTGTTCATTTTTTTCGTGGATGCTACTTTTTGGGTAGGGTTGCAAGCGAGTAATCCAATCGCTAATAGGGTAGGATAGAGGGACGAAAATCTCACTTTTTTTGGTTTAGATTTGAGTAATTGAAGTAGGCTTTTATTCTTTTTAACAGATAATTTAGCCTTTAAAGACATAGATTTCCCAAAATCATAAATCTTAAATCATAAATCTTAAATCATACATCACAAATCATAAATCCATCTAGTTTTTACGTGACAGATTTATGATTTAAGATTTATGAACTGTGATTTATGATTTGTACCTTCAAAAAGATTTGGAGAATCAGTATTGAAATATCTTACCACCAGCCAAAACCTCTTGATTCACTTCATCAAAAGTGGCTTTTAAGCCCGTTCTAAGCGAAGCAGTCGTCATAATATTGGCGATAGAATGATTGTATCCAGCCTCAATAGGACCATTGGTTGGCTTTCGACTTCGGATACATTCCATCCAATTCAGTATATGGTTAGTGGTGGTATTATCCTTTCCTGTATTAGCAGAAGTGACCACTTGAACGGCACTATCTGCTAAATTATATTCGGGTACTAAAAAGGATTCCATACCCATCGCCTTGGCACGTTTTTCAATCAAACCACCATTAGACGTTACCTTATTAGTCTTTAAATTTAATTCGCCACCATTAGAATAGTAAATCTCTTTTGTCCCACCCGCAGAATTGGTGAAGCGAGAAGAATAAACTACTTGAAAACCAGAACTTGGGTCATTTAATGGGCCATAATCGAATACGGCCGTCATGGTATCAAAATTCTTGCGCCCATCTTTCCATAAATAAATGCCCCCATTAGCCGCGACACTTCTAGGGTGCGCCAGTCCTGAAAACCAATGGACGGTATCAATTTGGTGCGCCATCCATTGACCTGGAATACCTGAAGAATAAGGCCAGAAAAGGCGATATTCTAAATATTTTCTTGGGTCCCATGCTTCGTAAGGGCGATTCATTAAATAGCGTTTCCAATCAACATCTGCTTCTCGAATTTCTTTAGTTAATTTTGGTAAGCGCCATCTGCCTGGTTGATTGACATTCCAACTCATTTCGACCATCACTATATCTCCGAATTGACCAGATTTGATATAATTATTGGCGGCATGATAATTTTTCCCACTTCTACGCTGAGAACCAATTTGGAAAACGATACCACTTTCCTTAACTGCTTTGATACCAGCTCTAGCATCTTCCATTGTTTCGGCAAAAGGTTTTTCTACATAGGCATCTTTTTTGGCATTTGCTGCTTGTACGGTATGTAGCGCATGTTGGAAATCAGCCGTTGAAATAATGACCGCATCAATCTCATTTTTATCATACATTTCCTCATTATTTCGCCAAACTTTCATCTCTCTGCCCGTCTTTTCTTTTAAGAAAGCAGCGCCTTCCTCCCTTCTTCTATTCCATATATCAGAAACGCCTACTATTTCGCAATTTTGAGCTTTACTGTTTTCATGAAAAGCAGGAATTAAAGAGCCTTTACAACGATTGGAAAAGCCGACTATTCCTACTCTTACTCGATCATTTGACCCGATGATTCTGTTATAGCTTTTGGCGCTTGTACAGCCAATTCCCATTGCCAAACCTGCACTTGCCAAGGTTGTTTTTTTGATGAAATCTCGTCTTGTATTTTTCATAAAATGAGGTTTTAAATATTTGGTTGTTTAATTTTCTTATCTAAGTAACGGCGTTAAAATTTATTGGTGATAGCACCGTCACTTGATAATAATTTATTGGTTATATTAATTCGAGGTAATATGGAAAAACATCTTGCCGAGGTAAAGTCTATTTGTAACAAAGCCTATTAATAATGTTACGATTTGTTACCTATTTTGGGAGAATCAATCAGTCACTACCGCTTCATATAGGCTTCATCAAAATTCATGATGGTATTAGCGACCATAGCCAAAGCGGCAGTTTCTATTTTATCTAATTGTTGATCAAAAGGATATTCCCCTACTTGTAATAATTCCTTGGCAGCTTGTGGTTGTTGCTGATATTTATCCAAAGCTAAGTGATACTGTTTTTTTAATAAAAGGAGTTCTTTGGTAGTCGGTTTTCGACCACAAATGGCGCGAAAGGCAAATTGGGTTTGGGTTTCCATATCGGCCCCCCCTTCTTTTTGCATTCTTTCGGCTAACATTCTAGCAGCTTCTATAAATTGTGGATCATTGAGTAAGACTAATGCCTGCATGGGGGTATTCGTATTTTCTCGTTTCATAGTGCAAACATCCCTTTGCGGCGCATCAAAAGTTATCATGGCAGGTGGAGGAGAGGTACGTCGAATGAAGGTATATAAACTTCTGCGATAAAGACTATCTCCAGAATCAGGCACATACCTATTTAAAAAGCCAGAAAATTCATTTTTTTCCTTCCAGAGTCCTTCGGGTTGATAGGGTTTAACACTCGCGCCACCAATTTTTGAACTTAATAAACCACTAGCAGCTAAGGCATTATCTCGAATCATTTCTGCGGGTAAACGATAACTCGCCCCTCTTGATAAATAGACATTAGCAGCATCTTTGGCCAATTGGGTTTCGGTGGCAACTGTTGATTGTCGATAAGTAGCAGAGGTGACCATCAGGGTTAATAATTCTTGGATATTCCAATTAGATGCTTTGAATTGTAGGGCTAACCAATCCAGTAATTCGGGATGCGTAGGCAATGCCCCTTGTGTGCCAAAATCGTGTGGTGTGGCGACAATCCCACTACCAAAAATCATTTGCCAATACCGATTAACGGCTACTCTTGCGGTCAAAGGATGTTGGTCATCAAATAACCATTTGGTCAACCCCAAGCGATTTGGGGGTAACGCTTTTGAAAATGCTAATATAGCAGCAGGCGTAGACGCAAAAACCTCTTCGCCCAAGGCATCATATTGTCCTCTTTCTAAAATGTACGTTTTTCTTGGCATTCCTTCATCTTGTACCATGACTTCTTGTACCCCATCCAATAAGCTAAACTTATCCTGTCGTAAATTGCTTAATTGTTGATTCCAAGTTTTATATTTTTGGTCTTGTCGAAGTAAGTAATGTGCCAAATATTCTTTTCGATTAGGTTCCTTTTTAGTAGCAGAAGCGTTTATATCTTTTTGGTAGAAAGCAGCAACTTCTAGTGGACTAATTACCTGATTAAATAAACGGATTTGGTCATAACTGCCAACAAAAACAGCATTATCCGTGTCGGTAAACAAGTAATTATCTCCCTTACCTAATAGTATTTTTCGGTTGGGGTCAGGAATATAACTTCGAGTTTTAAGCGGCAAAATGGATTTGTACAAATTATCCTGATGAATCGTTGTTTCAACTGCTTGACCATTAATGTATAGTTGAATGCCACCTGCTTTAGTAGACCCATCATAAGTAAAGCAAACATTCGTCCACTCCTTTAACTTTATTTTTTCTTTGGCTTTTACATGCAAATAATTATGAGAATGCGAATGCACAATTTTTACAGAAGGTTGTCTAAGACTATCCAAATAAAATATCCAACCTCGCCAGCCAGTATTCTTACCACCAATATTGCCCATGATGGTTTGAAAACCATCCGCTTTTTCGGTGTTTACCCAAACATTTCCAGAAAAGGATTCTTGCAAATTAAAATTACCAATCTTATGAAGGAAAATCAATTCATTATCCTTATCAATGCGAATTCCTTTGTCTATTTTTCCTGCTACTACTTCGTGTTCTCCTGTTGCGGTCGCGTTTTTATTTTGATCTAAAATATACTCAAAGCCTCCTCTTTTTCGGACTCTTTTGCTGGAATTTTCTAAAGGATAAAAACCATCTGGTTGAGGTAAGGAAATAGGTTTGGATTGAATAGTTGTTATAAACTGATTGAGATTTTCTATTTCTTTTTTTGTTAACCTTTTTTGTTGTTCTATTTCCTTAATTTGCTGATCTAAAGCGGCTATTTTTTTTACGGTAGCGGTATCGGGTAGTAATAATAACGGCCCAAAATTTTTATCATTGCCAATCATACCTAGCTCCTTCATATTATTAAAAAAAGCAGTCATTTGATAGTATTCCTTTTGGGAAATCGGGTCAAATTTATGATCATGACAGGTCGCACATTCCATGGTTAAGCCCATAAAAGCGGTAGCAGTAGTATTCGCTCTATCCGCTACATATTTTAGTCGATACTCCTCGCTCACAATGCCCGATTCGGAATTTAAGACTTGATTACGTTGAAAGGCAGTTGCCAATTTTTGTTCCCTCGTTGCATTCGGTAATAAATCGCCCGCTAACTGCCAAGTAACAAAATCATCATAACGCAAGTTCTTTTTAAAAGCTTGAATGACCCAATCTCGATACGGCCACATTTCTCGAATGCCATCCGCATGTAGCCCATGAGAGTCGGCAAAACGGGCTACATCCATCCAATCCATTGCCATCCTTTCTGCATAAGCATCGGTTTCTAAGAACTGCTGAACTAGTTGTTCATAAGCATCTGGGGCATCATCTGCCAAAAAATTGTCTATTTCTTGAATGGTAGGTGGCAAACCTCTTAAATCAAAACTTAGCCTTCGGATGAGTCGTTCTTTAGTCGTTTCTTTGGAGGGTGTTAGTCCTTGTTCTTTGACTTTTGTTAGTATGAAATTATCAATTGGATTGTTAATTTTGATAGTATTTACAGTTATAAAGTCTTTTTCAATAGTCGGAACTACTGGTTTTTTAGGTGGAACAAATGCCCAATGCTTTTTCCATTCTGCGCCTTGCTCAATCCATTTCGTAATTAAAGCTTTTTCCTTTATGGATAAGTTTAAATTGGATGCAGCTGGTGGCATTTGCAAATCTGGATTATTGCTAATTATTCTTTGCCAAGCTATACTTTTATGCGTATTTCCTTTGACAAAAGCATGTCCATTGGTTTCTTTTAATTTGGCAAAGGCGGTTTCTTCTACATCTAGTCTTAATCCTGCCTTTCTGGTCTTATCATCTGGCCCGTGGCAAGTATAACAACGGTCGGCTAAAATAGGACGGATATGGAAGTTGAAATCTATTTTTTTTGGTAGGTTTTGATAAGCTAGTTTGATATTTTCGGGGATTTCAGTTTGACACCCGAATAGGAAAATAGTTAAAATTAGTAGCGGGTAATGTGTTAGTTTAGCCATTTATTCAAGATTTAAATGAGGAGTTTGTCAATCTTAAATCACAGTTCATAAATCATACATCCACATAAAGTAAAACAAACAGATGTATGATTTATGAACTGTGATTTTCCTTATGCCTGGTTAAGCAAGTATCCCTTTCACCACCTGCCCATGCACATCCGTTAACCGATACCGTCGACCTTGAAATTTATAAGTAAACTTTTCATGGTCTATCCCCATTAAATGCATTAAAGTAGCTTGAAAGTCATGCACATGTACGGGGTTTTGAGTAATATTATAACTAAAATCATCCGTTGCACCATAAGTCAACCCTTTTTTGACGCCTCCACCTGCCATCCAAATAGTAAAGCATTTAGGATGATGATCTCTGCCATAATTCGTATTGGTTAGTGTACCCTGAGAATAATTAGTTCTGCCAAATTCGCCGCCCCAAATAACTAAGGTGTCCTCCAATAAGCCCCTTTGTTTTAAGTCAATAATCAATGCAGCAGATGCTTGGTCTGTTTGTAGGCATTTTGTAGGTATATTTTTCGGCAAACTATCATGGTGATCCCAGCCACGGTGATACAATTGGATGAATTTTACGCCCTTTTCTGCCAAACGACGAGCCAACAAACAATTAGCAGCATAGGTACCTGGATTTCTGGAATCTTCTCCGTATAAATCATAAATATAATCAGGCTCTCCAGAAGTATCTGTAATTTCGGGAACAGAGGTTTGCATGCGGAAAGCCATTTCATATTGGGCAATTCTAGCTTCTATTTCAGGGTCTTTAAAAGCTTCATATTGTCCTTCTTGCATCTGTCGGAGAATCGCTAATTGTTCTTTGCGGTCTTTATGTGCTACGCCTGGTGGATTAGTGAGGTATAATACCGGGTCTTTACCTGCTCGAAATTGAACGCCTTGATGTTGCGAAGGCAAAAAACCATTTCCCCATAAACGGGAATACAAAGGTTGCCCTCCTTGATTTTTAGTAACCAAGACGATAAAAGCAGGCAGGTTTTCATTATTACTTCCTAAACCATAATTAATCCACGACCCAATAGCTGGTCGTCCTGGCACTTGAGACCCCGTTTGAATAAAGGTAATAGCAGGGTCATGGTTAATGGCGTCCGTGTGCATAGATTTAATGAAACACAATTCATCAGCTATCTTGGCATGATAAGGCAATAATTCACTTAACCAGGCCCCCGATTGTCCATGTTGTTTAAAACCGAAAAGAGATCCTGCTAAGGGGAAAGAAGATTGTCCCGAGGTCATCCCTGTCAGTCGCTGTCCTTGTCTAATCGATGCAGGCAATTCTTCTCCGTACATTTTATTCAATAATGGCTTATAATCAAATAAATCCATTTGAGAAGGTGCGCCACTTTGATGGAGATAGATAACTCTTTTTGCTTTGGGAGCAAAATGAGGTAGTGTAGGTAGTGCAGGGTTGACTATATTATTTTCCGCTGATAAAGTAGCAGGGTTCATTAAACTGGCTAATCCTAATGTTCCAAAACCCATGGCGGACTTAGCAAGAAATTCCCTGCGACTTTGGATTTTGATATAATTATTGCAATGTGCCATAAGCTCTTTATTGTGAACCTGTTTGGAAAAAGTAAAAGATAACACAATTCTCCTAATTATCCAGCGATTTTGAGGCTAAATCTTTTATTGGGTGGTATCTAACTAAAAATCCTAACCAGCAACCTTTGTTTAGTTGTTAACTTATTTTGTCGGACTACATAGGTATTGGTTATTTTGACAACAATTTAGCCATCAGACAATCAACCCATCAATCATATTGATTATTATCCCTTTTCTATTTTAAATGATAATTCGCAAAAGCCAAAAATTGTTCCCAGTCATAATAATTAAGCACAATCTATCTAATTTACGTCTAGTGAATAATTAATAATCAACTACACTACCTATTTTTAGTCACCGCATAATCTACTTCTCGATAAGCTTTTATAACCGCCAATTCTCCTTCTTTTCCTTTAGAAAAATTCCTATGTTCCATCCCATAAATCCCTTCAAAGCCTTTTTCGTGGATGTGTTTGAAGACATTTTTATAATTGATTTCGCCTGTGGTCGGTTCTTTTCGACCAGGGTTGTCCCCAATTTGAAAATAGCCAATTTCTGACCAAGCCTTATCAATATTAGGGATTAAATTGCCTTCTTGAATTTGTTGGTGATAAATATCAAAAAGGATTTTACAAGCAGGACTATCGACTGCTTTACAAATTTGATATGCTTGGGCAATTTTGGTTAAAAATAGACCGGGATGATTAAAAAAATTGAGCGGTTCTAGTACCATTACTAAGTTATGTGGAGCTAAAATATCAGCAGCTCTTTTTAATACTTCTATGACATGTGCGGTTTGATAGCCCATATCTTGCCGCAAATCCAAACGTCCTGGCAAAACGGTCATCCAAGTAGCATTGGTTCTTTTGGCAGCAGTAACAGAATCTTGGATTCTTTTTAGAAATGCGGTTCTGATAGATTCGTCATCCATCACCAAGCTAGGCGTTTTTCCTTTTATTCTACCACCTACAAACACCCCCATATCCATGTTCAATTGGGCTAATTTAGTGCCTATCTTATCTTGCATAGCAGGTTCCCTATCCTTTAGGTAATTATCTTCAAAGGCAGTAAAACCTTGGTCTGCCATAAATTGGATTTCATCTAAAGGATTATCTCCCGCATGGTTTTTAAACATGCCTGTATGCGGGGCAAACTTTAGCTTGAATTTTGGCGCTGTTGCTTGATTTAGCCTATTTTTTGCTTGCAAATTGGGCAATGTGCCCGTTGCTAATAGGGTAGAAGTGAGGGCTGTTGATTTGACGAAGGTTCTTCTTTTCATACTTACAGGATGACAGGATTTTTCAAGATTAACAGGATACTCGATAGGTCGTGTTCTGTTTTATTGAATGTTATTATGATTATAATATTTCTAAATATTTATCAGCTAATGCTTTCAATTTCACTTCATTCATAGCTAAGCCAAAACCTGAACGTAACTTTTTCAAAACAACTTGCCCCTGCTCATTATTAGCAGTAGAAATAGCCGTTACACATTGCTGAAACACATCATTTTCTTGTGGTTTTTCTAATGCCTCTACCCATGATGCGCCGTGCCCAATTGCTATTTGTTGCCAAAAAGTACAAGCAGGTCCTACTAAACTGGAATCACCAATCATTAAACCACAATCATTTTTTCTAATGGTTGACGCTAAGGTATTTAATTCTTTTAAACTACCCATTTGATTGGGATGTAAATTAAAATAGCTGCCCATATCTGGCGAAAATTGTTGGATGCCCTTATGTGCAGGGCGCATAATTTTATCGGGTGCTAATGCTAGTTTACCCACCTTCTTTTTTAAGGCTATCCAATCTGCTTTGGACAAGTCGGCAGGATCTTCTACTGCATTCATGCCAGCTGTGTGCAATTCTTTTAGAACGATGGCCAATTGGTCAAGGTCTTTGAGATGTTTATACCCACGATTGGGGTCACCTAAGATAAAAGTATTTGGCCCTAGGTAATTTCTAATAGCTTTTATTAAGGGAACATCGACTTCCGTTTTTCCAAATAGTTTCACTTTTACATGACTCGTCAGATTTTGAATTTTGGCAATTTTTGCTTGATTAATGGCCTTATCAATGTCTTTTTCTAAAATGGTAAAAATGCCAGCAATCGGGGTTCGACCTTTTAAACCCCACAATTCAATAGTTGGTTTATTTTGTTCTTTTCCTAATAAATCATATAAACCGATTTGGATGGCTTCGCTATCTCCTTTTGTCCAATTATTACTAAAATATTGATGCCTAACATAGTTAATTGCTTGTGGAGTCGTTAATCCTTGAAGTGGTAAAAGTTGTTGACTCCACGCAGCTAAATCAAAATCGGGTTTATTTTTAGCTACCAATATTTCCGACCAACCGATATGGTTTCCAGATTGAAGGGCTAAAAAAAGATGTTGCCGATTATGCCAAGTACCATGGCTGAAATTACGTTCTTTTTGAACATTAATTAAATAAAGTCGAATACTTTTGATACCAACTTGCTGGTTCTTTTTAATGGCACATTGACTTAGGCTTGCGCCAAACAGCATCAAAGGAATACCTTTTCCAAATTTTTGCAGGAAATGCCTTCTATTATTTTTCATAGAAATCGACAAGGTATTAGTGTTTATTCTAAAATAAATCGTAAAGGAAGTGCTTCCAGAACTCCAAATTCTACCCATTACTCACAGAATAGACTTAGGAGTGCCGAAGCTACGCTCCTTTAAAAAAAATGCCTGAAAAGGCATATCTACAGACCGTTTCGAAGCGATGCTCCTTATAAAATCCTAAAAGAGCATCGCTCTGCCCCAGTCTGTAGCAAGATGATACTAAAATACTACAAAGGAGCGTAGCTTCGACCCTCTTTTATCCTTTTATTCTCTGGGTAATCAGTAGAACAAATTTTAAAAAGTAAAAAATAAAATGACACTTAATAATAGTAGTCCTAAGGTAACAATTAATGGTAAGGATGTATAATATTAAGAAAACAAAACAAAGTCGAATTGGATTTTACCTCAATCCGACAAATACTACTCTCTCAATTAAATTAATTTTTTGGGGGTTCGTTGCGAGTAAAATCAATTATTTTTTCAAAATACCTCCTAAACATTTAATAGCTTGCTCGACTGTTTGAATATTTTCTGCTTCCAAAGTCGGAATTTCTACATTAAACCGATGTTCAAACTCCATCACTAATTCTGTGAAATCCAAGGAATCTAGACCTAAATCTTTGCAAAGACTTGCCTTTAAAGTAATCGCTTTTTGAGCAATACCCATGTCTTGTAATATATTGAAAACTTCCTTTTTAATCGTTTGTTGATTCATATTTTAAGTGGTTTTAGTCTGTGTGGAAAACAAAAAATAAGCAGTCAAAGTCCAAATTTAATTCATTGCTTGTCCCTGTTTTGTGAGTTCATCGTTTATATTTCATCGTTTCAAAATCAATCCTCCCAAAGGATCAATTGCCGTAAAGGGAAATTACGGTCGATTTCTTTTGATTGCCTTTGGGTGCTTAAATTTCCCCAAGTACTTAAATAAGCGGAATTATTATAATTTTTTCCAGCAAATAACAAACTAGCAGATTGGATAGGTAGTTCATTAAAATGTTGAATATCAGGTGGATAAGCCCAAGTTGATTTATTTTTTATAAAAGGAAACATAAAATTAAAAGCAGTTGCTAAATTTCCTTTTTCTGTAGTGAAAGTCCATAAATTATCTTCTGCTGTAGAAGCAATTTGAGCAATGACCGCATAGCCCTCTAGATTAAAAAGGGTATAATTATAAGGTTTTGTTCGCTTTAATTCATCTGGAAAACCGCCCTGTTCATCCATTTGCGCACTCAGTAATTTTTTAAACTGCTGGCGACTCACTTCCATTAAATCTGCTCTATTAGTCAATTCTGCAAATACAGCAACCTGAGCAGCCCACCAAGTACTATGATTATTGCCATGGTCTTTTTCTTTTAATCCATATTCATGGGTATTTAGCCATGTGGCATATTCATTAAACCAGTTTTTTAAACCATTTAAGTCTGCTGCATTTAAATAATTTAGACTTTGCAAAACGCTTATGCTTTTAGCAACTTCGATTAAATGGATCGTGTCTATAATGCCAATGCCTCGTCCCGTTACTCGTCCTTTTATGGCTTGGGCGTATAATAAGTGGGCAGACATTTTAGTTGACGGATGAATAAACCATGCTTTTAGATGTTCTAGTGCTTTGTCCGCATATTTAGTTTCTCCAGTCACTTTATAGGCGGCGGTTAAAGCAGCTACCCAACGACTTAAATTGCGCATAGCTTGCCGATGCGCTACAAAGTTATTGGGATTGGTTTGCCCATCTTTGCGAATATAAGGGCCTTCCAAATCAGCTGGATTCGGCCACCAATAATCACCTTCTGAATAAAAATCATGAATGCTTCCTGCACTTCTTTCACAGGTAAAAGCGGTAACTGTTATAGGTCTTTTAGTTAAATATATATTCGCTTCTTTGATAATTGCTGCTGTATTATAATCAATGGCATCCCCTGATTGAATGGCAGCTTTGCAAGCGAACAAAGCACTAAAAAGTAGAAGAAACATTATTTTTTTTGTCATAAGTGCTTTTTTAGCTAAATGCCAGGCTCTGTTCTCTAATCTCGCCTCTCTCTTCTCAAAATTATTGTTTAACCAATTTATAATTTCCTACTCGGTCTGCTTTATCTTTTATTTTTAATAAATAGATGCCCTTGGCAAAGTTGGTGGTTGAAATTTTTGCTATTCCAGAAAAAGTAGAATCCTTATCTAAAACCAAAACCCCTTTATTATCATAAATGTGAATTGTTTTTAGAAGCAGCTCACTTTTTATAAATAATTGATTTTTAATGGGGTTTGGATAAATAGATATTTCGGAAATAGGAATAGTATGGTTTGAAACCGTCTGTTGAACGAATGCTGGATTAGAATAAGGAGATTGGCAGACTTCATTTTTGGCAGTTACTCGAAAGCTTAGACTATCCGTGGAGGCTTCCCAATTTTCTATCTTAAATGTTGTTGAATTCGGGGGCAAATTGGTTAAAACCGAATAGGTTTGACCTTTATCTGTTGAGATTTCAACCGTATAACTTTCTTCATTTCCAGCAATATCCAACCAGTTTAATTGAATAGCATTATTATCTCCATTTATATTAGCGACTAACTTTGCAGGCCCATCAGGGCGACTACCATTTTGTAACCGTTCTTTTAATTGTATTTCATAAAGGGAAGTTGGGGTCACTTCTTTTTTACTTAATTCAATATAGCCAATAGGATTAGAAAACTGATGGGCATTGGTTACTAAACCATTACAGCCAATCGCATAATTTTGTCGATGTGGCGGTTTTTGGATAATGATTTTTCTGAAAATAGTATTGGTATTTACATTCCAAGCGACACAATTGGTGCAGGCCCAACCATGTCCTGTACCATAACGCCCTCGATTATACAAACCTAAAAGTTGGTCAGTTTCTGAACCGGTAAATTCAATATTATCAAATAATAAACCTTGACTCCAGCGTCGATGTCCTTCACTAGCGGCATAATCGTGTTCGGAACTACAATTATAAAAAACAATGCCTGAAACAGAACTTGTTCCATTAGAGACAAAAGAATGTCGACCATAACTAGCATGGCAATTGTCAAATAAAATATTATTGGACCGAGCATTCGCTGCAAAATTATACCGCCGAGCCCCTGTGATTTCAGAATGAGGTTCGATGCCCCGACAATCTTTGATGGTCACTCTTGAAGCTGCTGTTGTATAAACCGCCGCATAATAAAAATGCTTGGCTGTAACATTTGTCACCCAGCAATCTTCTACGCCTTTTAAAGCAATAGCACTTTTTGCATGGTCTTCAGTTAATTCCCCATTGGTGACAATTTCAATTCGTAGATTTTCGATGCCTATATTTTTTTTAATATTTGGTTCGTTGAGTTTATAAATATAGGGTTGAGACAAGGTTTGGTCAAAATGGTCAAAGATAGGTGCATCCAAAATGACCTTTTTCTCTGGTTCGTTAATTTCTGTGATATATCGGTTATAATAAATGTCAATAGTCCCAGGAGTCCAAGGGGCATCTGTATCTGTATTTCCATAATCTATGGAGGCTAACCATTTATCGGTACTAGGATGCACTATGATGATTTGGTCGCCTACTTTAAATGGGGCAGTAGTAATCAATTCTAAACTCCTAGCCCCTGCGGGAATAAATGAGTTAGTGATATTTATGTACGTATTGGGAACTGCATTGCTCCAACTGTTTGTTGCGCCTCCTGCAATGATTAAATCTCTTAAATTAGGGGTGTTACCAATGCCTTTTATGATGGTTGAAGCCGCTGAATCAGTAGTTTGTCCCATACCTCGAAGGGTAATGCCACTTTCTTTGATAAATAATTGCCCATGTACTTCATAAATACCTGCATCTAATAATAAAGCTCCTCTAATACCAGCGTCATTAAGTGGCAATTTTGCCATAGAATCTAGTGCATTTTGGATGTGGCTGGTGTTATCTCCTGAGATTGGGTTGATAGTTAATAGGGTAGGGACTTCGGGTAAAGCTACACCTCCGCCTTTATACCCTGCATGACTAAAGTCAGGAAGGTAATTATTTTCCGTATCAGTAGTATATTCCATACAACCTGCTTCGCCAATATAAGCAATAGCGGGCGTATTTTGAGCATATAGCTCAGTTGCCAACAGGAAAACTAGGCATCCTAGATATTTAAAGAAATCATGCATTTAAAGGATAGAAGAGCGTAAAAAGAGTTTTTTTAGATAGAAAAGATAGAATAATTAAAACACGGTGACTATGGTAAACAGCCACCGTGTTTTTATAATAACCAAGACGTAAAATTTAACCTACTTAATTTTTAATAATAGGTTAAATAATTCTAATCCATTTGGTTATCGAATCATTACTTTCAAAGACATTTGCCCTTCTTCTGTTTGAAGTCTAGCAATATAAACGCCTTTTGCCAATTGGTCTGAGATACCAAATCGAACAGTATGTGTTCCAGCAGTTCTTTCGCCACTTACCAAAACGCCAATTTCTTGCCCTACAATACTATAAAGAGATAATCTAACTTCTCCATTGTTAGTAAGGTTATAAGAGAAAGTTGCTTCTTGACTCATTGGATTTGGCCAAACAGCTAGCTCTAAAGTATTATTTATTTCTGGCTCATAAATAGAAGATATTAGCGCAGCACAAGTTTGAGTGGCACCGATAGCACCTCCATTAGTAGCCGCTTTGGCAGATTCTGTATCAGGGCTATAACAAGGATCAAACATAGAGAAATCAAATAGATGACCATTATCAAAAGCGGTACCTTCAAAAAGAATATCTTCTACCACAAAATCAAACATCTCCTCAGATGCTGGATTGGCATATAAATCTATCACATATTGCGTCAAATTGATAGGGACATTATTTAAAGTAATAGCTTCTTGGATATAAGTATCTGAGCCATCATTGCCCAATGCCTGTACAATTAAATCTGAATAAATATTAGGAATACTAACGGAGTCTATTCCATTCAGTACATCCAATACATCTTGCGACCAGAAAATATTATTAGCCGCAAAGTTGAATTTAGCACCTTCATATAAAGTGTCAATCGTAAATACTTTATGTGCCCCATTATCTGGCTGCGTTTGTTCATCCGTATAAATAGGGGAGGTACCTAATAATAGGGGATTCATCAAAATATTATTCGTGACTTTTACCTCATTTACTCGACCAAATTGGAAACAACCGTGCCGACCACCAATATTAAAAATGGTATTATGGTCAAATTCAATATAGTTATGAGGAATCGTACCTCCTTGACTTCTAAAGACTCTATCAATGATGTTATGCATGACAGTATTTTTGACCACTAAACTATCAAATTGCCAATTTCTAGCATCAATTCCTCTACCATTTCCTTGCAGAAGCCGACGGTTACCACCATTTCTAAAATGACATCGATTCACATAACATTTTACACCTAAAGCACGCAATTGTAAAAAGCCACCTCTATCTTTTTCTATGATACAATCTTCTACAATGATTCTAGAATCCGTTCCGAACATTCTAATTTGTCCCCAATGGTGGTCTTCTAATGGCCCATTTTCACCAGAGATTATCCAGAGATTTTTTAAGGTCATATCTCCTCCAGCGTAGACAATTTTAGATCTACCACCATCTGCATTCGGAATTCGAGTTATGATGGGCTTTACTTCGGTATTTGTTAAGTCTACTGCTTCAATCTGAACAGGCCAACCACCTGCTCTACTATCAATTCGGTCAGACATCACATATACTCGACCATTTTCTAATTGATAAATTGTATTGAGACTTACCCGTTCTCCTGTTTCCGTTGTATCGCCCATGACGACATTATTTAAACGGATGAGTGCTAGAGGATCGTCACCTGGGTCAACATAAACGTATCTTACTGGTGTAGGTGCAGGTGGTGTTGGTGGAATTAAAACAGCATCAATAACATGAACGACTCCGTTACTTGCTTCTATATCCGCTACTGTTACTTGAGAATCATTGATAAATACGTTGCCATCTACTATTTTTACTGTAATATCTTTTCCTTGAAGGGTTGTTGCGGTCATACCATCTGACAAATCAGTAGATAATACTTTTCCGCTTAATACATGGTATAATAATACATTAGCCAAAGCACCTGTTGGGTCAGCTAATAAAGCATCTAGTGTGCCTGCTGGTAGGTTACCAATTGCGGCATCTGTAGGCGCAAAAACGGTGAATGGGCCATCTCCACTCAAATCATCTGCTAATTCTGCCGCAATAACTGCAGTTTCTAAAATAGTATGGTCTGGACTACCCACTATAATATCAACAACAGAACCTGGTCCTGAGCCTTCCGTTAAGTCATCACACCATGCTACGGCACCAACAGCTCCACCTCCTGTATCTCCTGTAGCCGATGGCGCACTTGAATCATAACAAGGATCAAATGCAGAGAAATCAAATAAATGTCCGTTATCAAAAGGGGTATTGGCAAAAGCAATGTCTTCTACCACAAAATCAAACATATCTTCAGATGCTGGATTAGCATATAAATCTTTCACATATTGGGTTAAAGTGATTGGAACATTTGCTAGTGGAGAAGGGTCTGCGAAATAAGTACCTGTTCCATCATTGCCCAATGCCTGTAAAATTAAATCAGAGTAAATATTTGGTATATTTACCGTATCAATGCCATTAATTACATCTAAAATATCTTGTGACCAATAGATATTATTGCTTGCAAAATTGAATTTTGACCCTTCGTAAAGGGTATCTATGGTAAATACTTTATGTGCTCCATTATCAGGCTGTGTTTGCTCGTCCGTCAATACAGGTGTTGTTCCTAAAAGCAGCGGATTGGCAATATAGTTATTGGTGATTTTTACTTCATTTACTCGACCAAATTGGAAACAACCGTGCCGACCACCAATATTAAAAATGGTATTATGGTCAAATTCAATATAGTTATGAGGAATCGTACCTCCTTGACTTCTAAAGACTCTATCAATGATGTTATGCATGACAGTATTTTTGACCACTAAACTATCAAATTGCCAATTTCTAGCATCAATTCCTCTACCATTTCCTTGCAGAAGCCGACGGTTACCACCATTTCTAAAATGACATCGATTCACATAACATTTTACACCTAAAGCACGCAATTGTAAAAAGCCACCTCTATCTTTTTCTATGATACAATCTTCTACAATGATTCTAGAATCTGTTCCGAACATTCTAATTTGTCCCCAGTGGTGGTCTTCTAATGGCCCATTTTCACCAGAGATAATCCAAAGATTTTTTAAGGTCATATTTCCTCCAGCATAGACAATTTTAGATCTACCCCCATCTGCATTAGGAATTCTAGTAATAACTGGTTTAGTTGCGGTATTCGATAAGTCTTCTGCTTCTATATTTACGGGCCAACCACCTGCTCGGCTATCAATCCTATCAGACAGCACATAAACGGCACCATTTTTTAGTTTATAGACGGTATTTACATCTATTCGTTCTCCTGTAGCGGTTGTATCCCCCATAATTACGGTATTAAGAACATTAAGTACCAGAGGGTCCGCACTCGGTTCAACAACGACGACTCTTTGAGCCTGAACATTCCATGCCATCAAAAGGCACAGCATAAAAAAGGATAATCTGTAAAGTTTTTTCATTTTGAATTAAGTTTAATTTTAAAAATCCAAATCGGATTTGGAGGGTAATTCCTAATCATCCGAAATAGAGCTAAGGTTTTAAGAATGTATTTAAACAGAAGAGAGAGTAGAGATGCGAGATTAGAGACTCGGCTAGGATTAAATGAGTCTTTTTATATCAAAACAGATTCACTTATTCTAGGTTAGTCTCTCTTTTATCAATGAAATGGTATCTTCTCTCTGTTCTGTCTTATAATTTATATTGGATGCCAACAGTACCCGTTCTACCAAAAGTTTCGATTCGATTAATGAAATTTTGATTTCTGGTAAAGGAAATATCTTGTTGGTCGGTGAAATTATTAATGTTTACAAAGACACTCCAATGGTTGCCGAATCGTTGTTTAATGGACGCATCCCATCGCCAAAATTCTAAATCAAATTGGTCGAAATCTTTATTTAAAGTGTAGGTTTTTGCTTTTGTCCCTTGGAATACCCCAGATACTCTTGCGGAGAATTTTTTATAATCATATCCAACGGATAAATGGAAAATATGAGGGGCTTGACTAGGCATTGCCACAACACGAGTATTTGAGAAATAAGTCGTTTCAAAAAGCGGTGGAAATGGGACAACCAGTTTAGTTTCGGAAGTCAAGAAGAAAACTTCTGTTTCGGAATATAATCGAGAATAATTAACATTTAAAACAAGCCCATTCAATGGTTTTGGTAAGAAGCTAAAACTTGTCTGCAAATCTATTTCATAACCATAAACTTTAGAGGAGGGTAAATTGGTATAAGAAGATAAAGTATAACCCGTATATCTGTCAGGATCCCAACCATTGGCAGTTGCTAGTTCTGGGCTAGCCAAGTTAATATTCCAAGGAATGAAGATGTTGCTGACATCTTTATAAAAACCACCGATTGTCAATAAGCCTAGCCCACCTTTATAGGCAGAAAGAAATAAATCATAACTGGTTGATCTAGCGTGTTTGATGTTCGGGTTTCCCGCTCTTAAATCCAAGCTAGTATTATTAATTTGTGCTCTAGGTGTTACGTAATTATAATCAGGTCTAGCAAGGGTAGAAGCATAAGAAGCACGAATATCGAACCAACTTAAAGGTTGAAATTTGATATGTAAATGCGGTAAAAATTCCCCATATTGTTGAACGGTCGTGGTATCAACATAAAATCCATTGACGCCATATCGACCACTAACGGAAGAATAACCAGCACTATATTCATTATCAGAATATTCGTATCTAAAACCAGGAATAACGGATAGCTTCTTGCCAAATTCCAGTTTTAGCATCGCATATCCAGCGGTAATAGATTCTGCGACTTCAAAATTATCATTAATGGCATCTCGATTATTAGATAGATTTCCTTTTTGCAAATCATACCAATTTCTAATGGAAGCAGGATTAAGAGATGCATCAAAATTAGCTTGGGTGCCATCTTCATTGACAAAATCAACTCGTGGCGCATTTTGTAAAAAGTTATTGATACTGATTAGACTACCATTTAATTGAGAATAAATTAATGGTTCACCATAAGAAGCTTGGGCTATTTGAGTAAATTCTCCTCCTAAATAATAGAAATTTTCAGAATCTTTAGTAACTACTCGTGATCGGTCAACGCCAAAGTATTTTCCACCGAATTTAAAATAACCACCAATTTTATCGGTTAATTTTAAAGGTATTTTTATATTGACAATCGCCGTTTGTGTTTCTTCAAGGGTGTTTTGTTGTTCAAATTCATTTCGGCCTAAAAAAGCGTCATCTAAGTTTGGATTTGCCGCCGCTAAAAAAGTCCGAGGATGACCATTAGGATCTAAATCTGAATCATAAGATTCGCTATTATCCTCAAACCGCATGTAGAAATTATAAGGTGTGCTACCTTCGGATTTAGAAGAAGAGAGACTCCAGTCCACTAAAAATTTTTCAAAAGGATGTTCGCCACTCAAGGAGAGCGAGTATAAATCTATTTTTTGTTCAATACCTGTTCCTTGATAAGTAATACCAGGACTTCCTGGATTATAGGCGTTTTGCATAGTGAACCGATTTCGGTCGGTTGAACTATATAAACCAAATAAACCCAAACTATGCTTGCCTAAATCATAATCTAAATTTAAACTGGCATTCAATCGTTTTCGTTTTTCATCTCGGTCAGATAAAGTTAAAGAGCTACCTCTAATAGTGGTAATACCTGTTTCTGCATCCGTTCCTCCTTTCTGCCAGCCATAGCTTAAAATATCTCCACTTCGATTAAATCGCTCCAAACTTGCTTGGGCAACAATACCGAGTTTATCATTTAAGACTCTTTTACTTGCTTGTAAAACACCTTTATAATCTCCATAATAATCATTGAGTTGATTGTAGCCGCCTAACATTTTTGCTAAAAATTTAAAATCTTTTGGCGCTTTTCTAAGCCTTAGATTAACTGTTCCTCCTACGGATTCTGCATCCATATCTGGCAAAGGAGATTTAAATACCTCAATTCCATCTAACATTTCTGGAGAAATCAAGGATAAATCAACGGACCGGTCATTAGGAGAGTTAGAAGGCAATCGTACACCATTTACTGTAATAGCGGCAAATTTTGGCTCCATCCCTCGAATCACTACTTTTTGCCCTTCCCCACCACTTCTCTGAATCGCTACACCAGGCAGTCGTGCAATTGCTTCCGCTGCATTCACATCGGGCAATTCTTGAATTCTATCCGCCGAAACGATATTGGCAATAGACTCGGAATTTAATTGTTGATTAATCGCCTTGGCTTGACCCAATGCCTGGCTTGTAACAATTACTTCTTCCCCTAAAATAGCAGCAGTCCCCAATTTCGCATCAATAACCGATACTTCTCCTGCTATAATGTTAACTGCTACTGATTTGGATTCAAAACCTAAAAAAGATATTTCTATGATTTGCGCTCCTACTGGAATCCCACTTAATAAATAAGAACCATCTATATCTGTAACCGTGCCGATGCTTGTTCCCTCTACTAAAATGGTAGCTCCAGGAAGGGTAGAATTTTCCTGTGCATCTGTGATAATCCCTTTAATAATACCATTTTGGGCAAATAGGGTAGGCAAGCCAATCAATAAATTAAAGAAGATAAAGAGTAAAAATCTTTTATTCATAACAAACTGGTTTTTCGATAATGTTTTTATTAATTATTGGTTAAATTTAGATATAAGATGTTGTTTAAAAATCTACAATAGGTGGTAAAATCGTATATATTTGGGTTAATAGACAATATTTTTTGAAATGACGACTGAATTACTTTTTTTGTGTAAAATATTGTAAGTCAAATGATTATGTGTAAAACATATTTATGTTTCAGTAATTATCAATTTAAGATGGGTAGAAAGTTCTTGAGGTTCAAAAAAAAATCCAAGTACATGGTACTTGGATTTCTTGTATTCCGATTGAATAATATATTTTTAAACAAAGTCTATCTAATCCTTTGCTCGCTCATTCAATTCCTTAATCGTCCAATAATTATCTCGATCAGCATATTTTTCTCTTACCTGTTTCATCCTGCGTCAAGCCATACTGTCCATCTACGGCATCGGGCAAAGTATCTTTGGTTAATTGTCCATTTTCCCGTTTCCATCAAAAGCAATGGCAATTGGTTCTTCTACTAAGGGTTCACTTGCGACCAGCTCTAATTGAAAACCTTTTGGTAAGTACATGGTTTTCATACTCTCCTCTGCTGACAAAGATGGCGCAGCAGGGTCGGAATTCATGGGTGGTTTTTCGTAAATTTCGTCTTTATAGGTGATTTCTTGTTGACAACTGAATAAGAAGAGTAGCGCAAAGAAGGTAGCTTGTTTTTTTATTGACATGTTATTTTAATTCTGATTATGTTTGTCCCACCATATATTCCGAAGGCGTCTGTGCAAATTGCTTTTGAAAACATTTACTAAAGTATCGAGGGTTTTTAAATCCTACTTTGTAAGCAATCTCGGCTACATTTAATTTTTTCTGACCTAAAATTTGCGCAGCTCTTTTTAATCGAATGGTTTTAATGAAATTATTAGGCGTAAGATTGGTAATCGCTTTTATTTTCCTAAATAATAAAGGACGACTGACGGCTAATTCATAAGCAAATTGATTGATGGAAAAATCGGGATTCTCAATATGTTTTTCAATCACATCCATCGCATTTTTTAAGAAATTTTCATCGGCGGAAGAAATGGTAACTGTTCGAGGTTCTAAGTTTAGAATTCGAGCAAATTTGTCTTTGATTTGCAAGCGAGCATTTAATAAATTTTGGACTTTTAATTGCAGTTCCTTCGGGTTAAAAGGTTTGGTGATATAATCATCTGCTCCCGACTTTAATCCTTCAATTCTATTTTCAGAAGAAGTAGAGGCAGTTAATAAAATAACAGGAATATGACTAGTCTTGATATTGGATTTGATGTTTTGACAAAATGAAATACCATCTAATAAAGGCATCATGACATCGCTTAGAATTAAATCTGGTTGAAATTTATTAGCTTTTTTTAAACCGATTTCTCCATTTTCTGCTAGTTCTACTTTAAAATCAGCTTGAAACAGACTTTGTAAATAAGCCCGAACTTCTGAATCATCCTCTACTATTAATAGTTTCTGGCTTGTTTTAGGTAGATTTTTTGTTGTACCTAAGGTCATATCATTTACCTCATTGATTGGCGAAGTCATGATATGCTGGGGAACATAGATGGTTTTTTCTGTTTTAATTTTTTCCTTTTCCAGACTTATATTTTCCTTTTTAAAATGGCTATTTCCTAAAGGTAATTGAACGATAAAAGTAGCTCCTTTTCCTTTTTTACTCTCTACTAAAATTTGTCCTTTGTGTAAAGCCACCATTTCTTTGGAAATAGCTAATCCAATTCCAGAGCCTTTTAAAGTCCGTTTTACAGGAATGTCTAACTCATAAAACCGCTTAAAAATTTCCCGATGAAAAACAGGGTCAATCCCCAAACCATTATCTCTTACTTTGATGCAAAATACTTTTTTATGCCTTTCAACTGACATTTTAATAAAACCACTATCAGCCGTAAATTTAAAAGCATTGGATAATAAATTAAACAACACTTTTTCCATTTTTTCGGCATCAAACCATGCTTCTATTTCCGTTCCATCCGAAATAAACTGATAGTCAATATTCCTTGACTTAGCACTTTCTTTAAAAGAACAAAAGACTTCTTTGGCAAAACGATTCATATCTTGTTCCACTACTTTTAGTTGTAGATGGTCGGTCTCTAATTTCCTGAAAGTCAATAACTGATTAACCAAATTTAATAAACGTTGTGCATTGTTTTTTACGGAGACTAATTTTTGAGAATTCTTCCCAGTTTGTTGCGCATGAGAAGGCAAAATTTCTTCTAACTGCCCCAAAATTAAGGTTAAAGGGGTTCTAAATTCATGCGTAATATTGGTGAAAAAGCGCATTTTTATTTGGTGTAATTCTTCTTGTTTTTGTTTAGAAAATTGTTCCAATTTCAAATTGTTTCGCAATCTTAAAAAACGGATAGTCCAGAAGCTGAGGGTGCCTAAAACTAAAAAATAGAGCAAATAAGCCCAATTATTCAGCCAAAAAGGCGGTAAAACAGTAATGGAAATTTGACGAATTATTGGATTCCAAACACCGTCACTATTCGCCCCTTTTAATTTAAAAAGATAAGTGCCAGGCGTTTGAATGGTATAAGTTGCCGTAGATTTTCCTTTGGTATAAATCCAGTCATTATCTAAACCTTCCAATTGGTGAGCGAATTGATTATTATCAGGACTGTAATAATCCAAGGCAGCAAAAGAGATGGAAAAATTGGCTTTATTATAATTAAAAACTAGTTCTTCCGTATCATTGATAATCGTTTTTAAAATGCCATCCGAATCACCTACCTTGACTGTTTTATTTTGTACTTGTAGGTCAGTCAAAACAATGGGCGGAATAAATTTATTGGAATGAATGTCCTCAGGGTTAAAATAAGTAAACCCATTGGTGCCGCCAAAAAATAATTGACCATCATGACTTTTATAATAAGCATTATAAAGATACTCACTATTTTTTAAGCCATTCGTTAAATTATAATTAGTGAAAATTTGGTCTATCGGTGAAAATCGAGATAAACCATTATTGGTACTTAGCCAAAGTTGGTTGGATTCGTCTTCTAAAATGCCAAAAATAGTATTGCTGGGTAAGCCATTTTCTACGGTATATTGCCGAATCTCTCCATTAATTGGGTTTAAACTAAATAAGCCATTGGTAAAAGTCCCAATCCAAAGATTGCCATAACGACCTTCTTGTATGGCATAGATTTTTTTCCCTTCTAAATAATTTTGATAACTTTTCGGAAAACCTCTTTTATCTTTAACCACCTTATCTAAACCGTTTTCTGTCCCAATCCAAATATCTTTGTTTTTGGTGGCAAAAATGGCACGGGTCAAATTAGATTTATAAGTAAATGGGTCTTTAAAATCCTGTTTAAAATGATGGAATTTTTGTTGGTTTAAATCATAAATATCTAAACCGCCTCCATAAGTTAAAATCCATAAAAAATGTCGCTCTCGCAGTAAACCAAAGACATTACTATTGGACAAAGAATTGGCATCATTAGGGTTTGGTTTAAAAACCGTAAATTTTTGACTGGGAATATCTAATAAATTTAACCCATTATTATAAGTGCCAATCCATAATTTATCGCCATCAATAAGGATTTTTTTGATATTATCCCCACTAATGCCATTTGTTTGGTCAGGCTTAAATTGATAACTTTTGATACTCCTTGTGGTTCGATTGAAAAAATTTAAACCGCTGCCATCTGTCCCTATCCAATAATTCAAATTTTTATCTTGGGCAAAACAACTGACCACATTTCCGCTCAAAGATGGGACATAAGGACTTTGACTTAAATTAATAAATTGATTATTGTCTTTATCCAAAAAATTGATGCCTCCATAATAAGTGCCGACCCATAAACTGCCGCGTTTGTCCACAAAAACCGACCAGACAGAATTCCTCGATAAACTATTAGGGCTTAAATCTTGATTTTTGTATCTAGTAAAATTTTTATCTTTTAAAGAAAATAAGTTCAAGCCATCAAAAGTCCCCACCCATAAATCACCAGAATGGTCCCAATAAAGCGTTCTAACTTTATTATGACTTAAAGAAGTTGCTTGATTTTGGTCAAATTTATGGAGAATCAGTTGCTGCTTTTTTCTATCCCAATAATTTAACCCGTTCAATTCTGTCCCTAGCCATAAATTTCCATTTTTATCTCCTTCAATCACATTGATTTGGGTATTTGAAAAATAATGCTTGCCAATTTCCCTAATTCGTTCAAAAGAAAAGCCTCCTTTTTCATCCTCTACCAAGCGGTTTAAGCCTTTAAGAGTGCCAATCCAAAGATTCCCTTGCGAGTCTTCATAAATAGACCGTACTAAATTATCGGAAAGACTATTGGATTTATTTTCGTCATATAAAAAAGAAATAAAATCGTTGGATGCTTCCTTGTATAAATTTAGGCCTCGTTCTGTGCCAATCCATAATCGGCCTTTGGTATCTTGTAGAATCGTCCGAACAAAATCAGAAGACAGACTATTTTCCTGTTCTTTTTCGTGGGTATAATTAGTAAAAACTTCCGTTTTTATACAAAATTTGCTTAAACCTGCCGTTGTCCCAACCCATAATTGTTCGGACGTTTTATCATGATAAATAACCCTTACATCATTGGCAACTAGGCTATTAACTTCATTTCGGTGTTTGTAAACTTTGAATTCGTAACCATCATATTTATTCAACCCATCCCTAGTACCAAACCACATATAACCTGTCTCATCTTGCGTAATCGAAAAAATAGTCGATTGAGACAAGCCATCTTTTTGTGATAAATGCCTAAACCCCACAGCGTTTTGTGCCACAATAGGAGATGCAGTTAATACCAAAAGGCATAGGTGTAAAAGATATTTGAAACTAGAGGGCATTTACTATTTTTGGTCAAAAAATTATTTAAAGTAATGGCTTCTATGATAATTTACTTGCAATATAGAACTAATATATAAGTATTATGACAAAAGTAAACTAACGTCTTTTTTCACCACAGAGGTACAGAGTTCATAGAGGACATAGCGTATTTTTGACGAGTGTAGCTTAAGTGTACAATAAAGTCCATGTAGTTTTTGACACAAATAGCATAAAGTAAAGTTGTTGGGGTAATTAGACTAAATAGCTTATAATTTATAAGCTTCATTTTCTTAAATACTTGTCATTTTTTCCTGAAAGAGATAAAAAATTAAAAGCCTAAGCTAGTTAAATTACTCTAATTGGGAAGGTTGAAAAGTCGTATTTACGGGGCATAAAGTTACCTTCTCCTGAAAAATGTAACCTCCCATCTTTTTATTAGTTAATTTTAGTATCAAAGTGTAGAACCATCGAAAAGTAGTAATTGCAATGATCCGTTATTTTCTAACCTTTCTTTTTTTAATTTTTGGTCAATTTTTATTGCCGATAATTGCCCAAACAGCTCCTACCAATCCCTCCCAAATAGACAAATTAAATGTTTATATTGACTGTCGAACTTATTGCGATATTAATTACATTAAAGGAGAAATTGACTATATTAACTATGTCAGAGACCCACAATTAGCGGAGGTACATTTGCTGATTACCCGCTATCCGATGGCGAGTAATGGCTTACAATACACGATGTCATTTATAGGGAAAGGGAATATGTTGGAACTGAATAATACCTTTACCTATGAAGTATTGCCCAATATACCAAGAGATAAATCGAGAAAAATATTAGTCAAACATCTGGAATTAGGCTTGGTTGCTTATTTATTGCATACCAAAACCAGTTCGGATATACAGGTTAAAATAGCGGATAAAAAAAGCACCCAAAACGCTGCTACTACCAATGAGGACACTTGGAATTATTGGGTCTTTGAGTTTTATACCAGAGGTAGTTTAAGCAAAGAAAGCAGCAGGCGGACCTTTAATGTAAGCGCAGGGTTGGAAATAGACCGAGTAACCGAAAATTGGCGGATTACCCAAGACCCTTTTTTTAGAGGGAATTACCGAAAAATAAAGCAAGATGAAGAAACGATTATCAGCACGGTGCAGCGGATGGGGTCCTATGGACGATTTGTGAAAAGCATCAATCAGCATTGGTCGGTTGGCGCATTTAATAGTTTTGCTTCCTCTACTTCTGGAAATATGCAATTTGGGACACGGTTAGGCCCTGCTTTAGAATACAGTATTTTTCCCTATGAAGAGGTGGCTACACGGGAATTTACACTGGCTTATCATCTAGGCTATCATCATCGAAATTATATCGAAGAAACTATTTTTGGTAAATTTAAAGAAGTCTTATATGACCAATCTTTGCAATTGTCTTTGCGGATTAGAGCGCCTTGGGGGTCCGTGTTTTCTTCCTTGGAAGGCAAGCACTTTTTTCATGATTTTTCTAAAAATAATATGGAATGGAATAATCGGATTAGTTATCGGTTAATCAAAGGCTTATCCGTAGATGTGACCGCAAATTTTGAACTGGTTAATGACCAATTATTTATTCCAAAAGGGGTAGCTAGTTTAGAAGAAATATTGCTGCAACAACGGCAACTAGCCACCAATTTTGATTTATATTTGTCCTTTGGATTAAGCTATACTTTTGGGTCTATTTATAATAATATTATTAATACTAGGTTATAATAGAGCAGCCAAATGGCTTGAGATTAAAATTCTACAAATCAGATTTTACATGGATTAAACCTGACTTCTTTTCCAAAATTACATTTTTCTCTTTATTCGGTGTATAAAATTTATAATCCTAAAAATTATGAAAGCCCACTTCCTTTTTTATTTCCTAATCTGCTGTTGTTTTGCGTGTTCTACCACCAAATCAATCGAAAATAAAATTGCCTACTTTCCACCAAAAAATAAAGAATGGGCGACTATTCCCCTAGAAAAAAAAAGATGGAATAAAGCTAAATTAGGGACTGCTTTAGATTATGCGAAAGCCCAAAAATCTAGTGGTATTTTGATTGTCAAAAATGGAAAAATTTTGGTAGAAACCTATTGGGACATCAGTAAATCTTTAGAAAACCCTTTATTTAAAGATTTTGTTCCAGGCAAAACACCAGATGGTCGCTTAATTGAAGATGTTGCTTCCCTACAAAAAAGTGTAGTTTCCTTATTGGTCGGTATTGCTAATGGAAAAGGGTTATTGGATTTAAATGCTTCGGTTAGCAGCATTTTAGGCGAAGAATGGTCAAATGCAACAAAAAGCCAAGAAGGTAGCATTACAGTAACACATTTATTAAACATGACAAGTGGTTTGGATGTAGATTTGAATTTTGCTCATCCTGTTGGCACTCATTGGCAATACAACAACATGACTTATAGCCAGATTATAAAAATTTTGGAATTAATTACCAAAAAAGACATCAATACTTTAACCAAAACATGGCTAGGCGACCAGATTGGCATTCAAGAAAGTTATTGGGGACAACGTCCTGAACGATTTCCGAATAGACATGGCTATATGGCGACGCACAGAGATTTAGCCCGTTTGGGTTTATTGGTTTTAAATAAAGGGTTTTGGCAAAAAAAAGAAGTGATTCAAAATGCAGTATATCTAAAAAAAGCTTTATCGCCTTCTCAGCATTTAAACCGACAGTATGGTTATCTGTATTGGTTAAATACGGATAAATCGAGCATTCCGTCAGGGGAAGCAGATATGATTTGTATGCGAGGTGCTTTGAATCGGTATGTCTATATTGCACCAAGTTTGGATTTAGTAGTGGTGCGTTTAGGGGACGAGGCAGACCGTTCTTTTTATGAGGATTTTTGGGCTTTACTAGTAGCGGCTATGCCGTAAATAATTAAGTCATTAAAAAAATAAAACATCCATTTTCTAAAAGTAACTATTCTGCATAAGTTACTTTTTTATAGAAGGAAGTAACTATTGATGAAAAAATAGATTAGAACTGATTTTTTATGAGTATCATGTGCTTAAAAATAGCTGATGAAACGTAGAAAATTTGTGCAATCCATAGGTCTTATTAGTGCTTTATCCCCTGTTGTAAATGGAATGAATGTACCATTTAATCAGGTATTCACGAATGACGAATTATCCATTTTTATAAAAGCAAATGATAAAAGTGTAAAAAGTATTTTAGAGCGACAAGAATTGGATGAAAATCATCCATTTTATGGCGGATATCCTGACCAATTTGAGATTTATCATCCCATTTCGCCTGCCAATTATTCGCCTAGATTAATAGCGGCCTATGTGTCTCCAACTTCCGACTATTATCAATCCAAGCAAATAGAAAAAGCTTTGAATAGCGGCATGGATTTTTTATTAAAAGTGCAACATCCAAGCGGTAATATTGATTTACTATCTACTAATTTTGAGTCTCCACCTGATACTGCTTTTGCAGTAGCGCCGCTGAGTCAAGCATTGACCATCCTACAAAAATTGTCTCCCAACAAATTACCTGATTTTCAACAAAAAGCGACTCAGTTTTTAAAAAAAGCAGGGGATGCAATGAGTGTTGGCGGGGTGCACACTCCTAATCATCGTTGGGTGATTAGCAGAGCTTTGACGAGATTACATACCCTTTTTCCGAATCCGAAATATATCACTCGGATTAACCAATGGCTAGGAGAAGGCATTGATATTGACCCAGATGGACAATATACAGAGAAGAGTAGTGCAGGTTACTCTCCTTTGGTGGATGATTGTTTGATAACTGTTGCTAGCTTGCTAAATAAGCCAGATTTATACGACCCAGTCAGAAAAAATTTGGACATGATGCTTTATTTTGTTCATGCTAATGGGGAAGTAGTGACCGAGGCCTCCAAACGACAAGATAAATATCGAATTGATAATATGAGTCGCTATTATTTTGCTTATCGTTATATGGCTTTATTGGATAAAAATCGAACCTATGCAGGCATGGTCGATTTAATTGAAACTACTGTCGGATTAGAAAGTTTAAGCGGTTACCTGCCTTATTTTTTAGAACAATCAAACTTGAATTCAGCCCTTCCTTCATTAGGCGAGTTACCTACTAATTATGTCAAACATTTTCCAAATTCTAGCCTTGCTAGGATTAGAAGAAATGAGGTTGATGCTACAATCTTAGGGGTTAATACCTCTTTTTTTACTTTCTTTAAAGGAAATGCAGCACTACAAGGAGTAAGAATGGCAACTGCTTTTTTTGGTAAAGGACAATTCAATAGCCCAACTTTAAAAATAGAGGACGGGCAATATATTTTAACCCAAGAATTGATTGGACCTTATTATCAACCGCATGCAAAGGCCGATATTGCACGAGATGGAGATTGGGAAAAGATGCCAAGAAAACATCGACCCAAAAGCGAAATTCAACATTTAAAAAGTGAAATTCGGATTAGTGAAAAAGAAGGACAGTTTGAACTTCATTTTGATATAAAAGGAACGAATAATGTGCCTTTGGCTATTGAATTAGCTTTCCGTTCGGGTGGCAAATTAGAAGGGGTTATTCCTGTTCCGAATATTGAAGATGCTTACCTTTTGGAAAAGGATTTTGGCCGATATATAATGGACGGTCAAACCATTGAATTTGGCCCCGGATATAAAAAACATAGTTGGACGCAATTGCGAGGTGCTAGTCCAAAATTGAATGGTGATAGTGTTTATTTGACGGGTTATACGCCATTTGAACTTACTTTGACGATTAAATGAGGTTAACGTAGCCGCTAAATTTATGATAACTGAGAAAAGTTTAAAAATTTTAAAATATTGATTTGAAGTTAAAAATCATAGCCGTGAGGCTAAGGAATTTGAAAGGAGAAAAGTGGTTTATCCAGAGTACAGATTTGGACAAAGGTAGTCGGTGCGCTGCACCTTACCGAAGAGCGAACTAGCCCGAAAGAGATACAAAAGTAGTCGGTGCGATGCACCTTAGCCAAAAAGTCCCTTTAGGGGCGACCACCTTTGTATCAAATTAGTCAACTCGCAATCCAAAGGTGCATCGCACCGACCACATTTTTTCTTTTGATGCTCTTTAGTTTGTAATTCACAAGCAGACCGATTTTAGGATGGATTTAAGATTTATGATTTGACTCACTGAAAAGATTATTGCCTAAAAACTTCTAGTTAAATAAAACATGAAACATCCTTACCTTATTTTTCTCCTAATTTTTACATTAGGTAGCTGTAATTCAAAAAATTCCTCTAATCAAAAAGAAAAAGCACCACCCAATGTACTCTTCATAGCAATAGATGACCTAAACGATTGGATTGGCTGCATGAATGGGCATCCTAATGCCAAAACACCGAATATTGACCGACTGGCAGCACAAGGCACTTTATTCACGAATGCCCATTGCCAAGCACCGATTTGTGGTCCATCCAGAGCAAGTTTAATGTCTGGTTTAAGACCTTCCACAACGGGTATTTATGGACAAATAGTAGACAAAGATTTGGCGGCAGTTTCTGCATTGGGGAAAGATATTATTTACCTACCTCAATATTTTGGGCAACAAGGGTATAAGACCATGGGGAAAGGCAAATTATTCCATAAACATGCGCCCGAAGGCGTATTTGAAATTTCAGAAGGTAGAGAAAAAGGGTTTGGGCCAAAGCCTAAAAAGCGATTTAAATACGACCCAAAATGGTTTGGGAAACCTGGTGGAACGTCTACTGATTGGGGGGCATTTCCAATTACCGACGAAGAAATGCCCGATTTTAGAACAGCAAAATGGGGAATTGAACAATTGAAAAACGACCACGATAAACCTTTCTTTCTAGCTTTAGGTTTTGTTCGACCGCATGTGCCTTGGTATGCACCACAAAAATGGTTTGATTTACACCCGATTGAAGGTATTCAAACACCTCCTTATTTAAAAGAAGACTTAGCAGATGTACCCGAAATTTCCAAAAAAGTACATGACATTCCGATGATGCCTAGTACCGAATGGGCAAAAGAAAATGGGCATTGGAAGGATATTTGTCAAGCCTATTTAGCTTGTACGTCTTTTGTGGATTTTTATGTTGGCGAAGTACTCAATGCTTTGGAAGCTAGTAAGTATGCGGATAATACCATTATTATTTTGTGGTCAGATCACGGGTATCATTTAGGGGAGAAAAATCGTTTTGCCAAACATTCCAATTGGGAACGGTCTTCTAAAGTACCAATGATTATTGCAGGGAATGGCTTGCCCAAAAATCAACGAAGCAATCAGCCTGTTGAATTACTAGATATGTATCCGACTTTATTGGATTTATGTGGTTTGCCCCTTAATTCAAGCAATGAAGGGCTAAGTTTTAAACCATTAATAGAACAACCCACACAAAAATGGACAAAGCCTGCCATCACTACTTATGGAAAAAACAACCATGCAATTCAAACAGACCGCTATCGGTATATGATTTATGCAGATGGTTCGGAAGAATTATATGACCATCAGACAGACCCTAATGAGTGGACAAATATTGCTACAGACCCTTCTTTTACAGTATTAAAGAAAGACTTACAGCAATATTTGCCGACTAAAAATGTAGATTGGGCGAAGGTTTCTACTTTGAAAGTGAATGATTATTTTAAACCAACTATTTCAAAGTCACCAAAATAACCCCATTCGCTCCTCTAGAACCATAAGCTGATGCTGATGCGGCATCTTTTAACACCGAAATTCTTTTCACTTCAGAAGGGTCAATAAAGCTAATACGGTCAAATCCGTTGCCCCTAATTTGCCCATCTACGATAAAAAGTGGCTCATGTCCAGCCGTCATAGATTTTTTACCTCGAATTTGAATGCTTAAATTTCTACCACTTCCTTTGACGGTTACGCCCGATGTTTTTTGAAATAATTGCATCCATGAAATATCACCCGATGCGGCATCTCCAACTTCGGTTTGACTAACAGCGGTGGTACTTTCTTTATTCGATATGCTACCGTAGCCTTGGTTAATTTCATTGCTTTTGCTCGCAGTAGATTTAGTAGTTCCACAAGCCATTATCGTTAGACAAACAGCAAATAAGAGCAAAAATGGGATAAAAATGGTCTTTTTCATAATAAAAAATGATTGTTGAGATTATTTGATTGTCATGATTGTTTGTGTTACGTTGAGAATCAAACAATCATGCCGATAGCTATCGGCATCTAACAATCAATTTTAAGTTATTCTTTCTCTTTCAACATACGATTAAAGAAATCAGCAGAAGCTTCAAATGCTGCTACCCAATTTTTATGTAATAAAAATCCATGCACTTCGTCGGGAAAAATCAACTGTTCAAAATAGACCTCTTGTTTGCGTAGTGCTTCTGCAATTTCTACCGTTTCGCTAAAAGGGACATTTCGGTCATCATCTCCGTGAATTAATAAAACAGGAGAACGCCAATCCTTTACGTAAGGCATGGGAGAAGATTGATAAGCTAATTCCGCTGTTTCTTTAGCTTTTTCAGGTTGATAATTGGGGACAAAATTTTTAATGACTTGATTCCAATCATGCACCCCGTGAATATCTACACCTGCTGCAAATAAATCCGAAGATTTAGCCAAACCCAAGGCAGTTAAATAGCCACCATAAGAACCGCCCCAAAGTCCAATTTTATTTGGGTCAACATCTGCCCGATTGCGCATATACAAACCCGCACCCATCACATCCAAATATTCACTTGCCCCTCTAGCACCATAATTCAATGCCTCTCTAAATTCCATGCCATAACCAATGCCACTTCGATAGTTAACGGACATTACGATATAGCCTTGATTGGCTAAATATTGATTAAAAGCAAAGGCATTATGATAATAGCCACTATGATGAAACCCTAATAACATTTGTCGGCGAGAGCCACCATGAAAAAACAAGGCAGCAGGGTATTTTTTACCGCTTTTCCAATTTTTTGGTTTGAATAATTGACCATGAATAGCCATGCCATCTGCTGCCGAAAAGACCACTTGTTCTGGTTGAACTATTTGATTTTCTAGATATCTTAGCTTAGTTAAAGGCACTATTTTGCTTCCATCAATTTTAGCTACATGAGCGGGCTGTGTCCCTGTACTTGCCAAACAAAATAATTGATTTCCTGCTGTTGCTACAGGTGTCCATTGTACGCCTGTGTTCAAGGTAATATTCGTAACTGCACCAGTTGAAGGAACGACTCGCCAAATATGTTGTCGGTCAATATCATTTTTATTAGCAGAAAAGAGTATCGTTTTTTTAGCAGGGTCTTGTGCGACAAATTGCACTTCAAAATTACCTGGCGTTAAGTTTTTTGCTTTTCCTTCATTTAACGAAATCGTCCAAAGATGCGTCCATCCAGCTCCTTCATAAGGAAAGACCAAGTGATTATCTGCCATCCAAAATAATTGATTCGCACCAGAAATAAAACGAAAAGCACTTCCTTGTCCTTTAGGGGCTTTCCACACTTCCGTCGTTTTTCCTTTGTTAAAATTATGCACCATAATTGACCAAGGCAAGGTCGAACGACGAGGCATAAAGGGCAATAAATCTTTTTCAGAAGGAATTCTAGTGAAAGCAATTGCTGTGCCATCAGGCGACCAAACGGGCGCACTATCATTATCGACAGAAGGGGAGAGGTAATTGATTTCATGCTTGTCCACTTCATAGACCCCAATAAAACTATGGTCGCCTCGATTGGATACAAAAGCTAATTGTTGACTATTTGGAGACCAGCTCAATTGTCCTGCCCGTCCTCTAATGGTAAATGCTTTTTTAGTAGTTTTTTTAGCAAAATCATAAAACCAAACCTGTCCACCTTTTATGAAGGCCAATGTTTGCCCATTAGGAGATAGGACTGGATTGCTGCCTTCCCCCAAAGTATCTAATGCGCCTCCTTTTTCACTAATTTTAAATAGGAACCGTTTAGCACCATCGGCATGGCTAGTTGGATTTGGAATTTCACCACGTCTATTAGGAGCGCCGCCTCTAACAAAAAGGATTTCGGCTGTATTTTCTTTAAAAATTAAGTTACTAATAGCTTGTCCGTCATCTTTAGTAAATGTAGTAATAGATTTAGCTGTCCAATCTTTGCCTGCGGCTAACCAGATATTTCTTACACCTTTTTCATTAATGACCCAAGCAATTTTTTCTTGGGTAGGTGCAGCCGTTAAATTGGTCGGAAAGGGTGAACTTAATGCTTGTTCTACAGTAAATTGAGCAGAAGACACAGCAATAAATATTAATAGCAGGAATAAAGTAAGATTGATTCTCATGGTTGAATTTTTGAATCAGAGTAGAGTGCAGAGAGGCGAGAATAGGGACAGATTTCGTTTGAAATTGAAGAGAGTGGGCTGTTTTTTAAACGAATTCCTTTTATGCTCTATTTTCTGCGCTCTATTTTGAAAATTGTATGATTTTAAATTTAAAGTGCTACAAATTAGTAAAATTTTGGATAAATAGAGCCTCAAAAAGTGTAATTGCCATTGCATGTAGCTAATTCGTGCCGTTAGGTACGATATGTTGGTAGAAAAGGATAATATTCATTGATTTCCGTGCCGTTAGGTACGGCATGTAGGTTGAAATGCTCACATGCCGTACCTAACGGCACGGGGGAAAGATTTTTTTGCAATATCTATCTACCAACATATTGTACCTAACGGCACAGAAAAGTGCGGCAATTGACAGTTACACTCATCTCAGATTAAGCGAATTTGTTATTTTCAATCCTTCAATCCTTATTTCCCTTGCTTTATTTTATAAGCCAAAGTCAAATTAACCTGCCGCATTGCCCGTTGAGCAACTCGCTCTGTTTTAAAATTATCCCCCTTCGTGATAACTCGACTTTTACGAGAATTAAACACATCAATCACATTGAATGTAAGTGTTCCTTTATTTTTAAAAACAGGTTTATTAAAAGCTACATCTAGAAAGTAAATGGCTTTCTTCCTGCCTTGCGCAATGTTTTGAGGCGCTTCATAATTACCTCTAACTTGCAAATAGGTATCCTTTGCCAAAGTAAATCGAGAGGTTTGGCGAGTAAACCAACTGAAAGTTTCACTTACAAAATCAACATCAATATTACTGCCATCCGTTTTGGCTCTAAAAAAGTTAAGATTAAAATCTAATTTCCACCATTTTTTTACCTTAAGCGTACTGGTAAATTCTGCTCCATACGCATTTTCTTTTAACAAATTTTCGGGTAGTGTTTTTGAAAAACCATTTTCAGCTACAGTTCTAATTCGTTCAATTTTATCGTCCGTATGTCGGTAATAAATGGCTGAAGCAAACGAACCCTTTTCAAAATATTTGATATGCGCCAATTCAAAAACATCACTAAATTCTGGGTTTAAATTAGGATTGCCACTAAAAAAATTCCGACTGTCTGAATAAGTTACATAAGAACTTAAGTCATTATAAACAGGTCGCCGAACTCGCCGACTATAACTCAATTGTAAGGCATTATTAGCGGGCAAATCATAAGTTAAGTGGACACTAGGAAACAAATTGACGTATTTTCTAGGATTGCTTTCAGCTGTTTCTTCTAAAATCGTTTCAATATCTGTCCACTCCGTTCGCAAGCCAACTTGATAAGAAAATTGATTCGTTTTATTACCCAAAATGGCATAAACCGCATTGATATTTTCTTTATAAACAAATTTATTATCCAAGCCCGCTATTGGAATCTCCTTACCATTATTATCGACATCGTTGACCACATAATCGTTGGTCATATCCCGAAAACTTGCTCGAAAACCAATTTCTGCTTTTCCTTCTGTACCGAGTGGATGAACATAATCTACTTGCCCAATTAATTGCGTTTCCGTTTCATCATTAGGAGCAGTTTGGGTGAAACTATAATCAGGCGTACCATCTGGAAAAAAGGACGCTTCCGTATAAACTTGGTCGGAATCTTCCCAATGGTCGAAATAGCGAATTTCTGCAATTAGTTCTCGGTCTTTTTTATCAAATAATTTTTTATAACTCAGCACATATTCTGCTATTGGTTCTACTTCCTGTTCGTCTTGTGTGCGATGCGTAAACCTTTGGAAATTGGGTGACCTTTTCAAATAATCTTCATAAAAAATATCGGATAATCGACTGCCTTTGCTGCGACTATATCGGTAGGAGGCCGTTAATATATTTTGCTCATTGATAAAATAGTCCAAACCACCTCGAATATTATTAAAAAATCCGACGTGTTCAGACTCATATAATTGCTCGGAAATAAAGGTCGTATCATTGGAAAAGACTTCTTGGAACGTAGTCGTTTTTCGAGGAATTTTACGATAGTTCATCCCATAATTGATGAAAAAATTGACCTTATTATGTCGATAATTTAAGTTGGCGGCAAGCCCCAAATTTAAAGGATTGCCAACAGTTGCCTCAAACGAGCCATTGAATCCTTTTTTGCGTTCTTTTTTCAAAACAATATTGATAATACCTGCCATTCCTTCTGCCTCGTATCGGGCAGATGGATTTGTAATGACTTCCACTTTTTCTACCAAACTACCTTGTAATTGCTGCAAACCACTTCCGCCTTTAAAACTAACCAAACCCGACGGTTTTCCATCAATTAGCAATCTGACATTTCCACTCCCTCGCAATTTGACATTCCCTTCTCCATCTACTAAAACGGAAGGAATATTATTTAAAATTTCTGCTGCCGAACCACCTGCATTGCCGAGGTCTTTGCCCACGTTAAAAATTCGTTTATCGAGGGCAAATTCCATCGTGCTTTTTTCCCCTTGTACGACTACTTCGTCTAAGGTAGCTGCTGCCACACTTAAAGTTAGTTCTCCTAAATCGTACTCTTTTTTAGCATCAATTATTTTAAAATTGTCGGTTTTATAAGATTGATAGCCTATAAAATCAATAATTGCATAAAATTCGCCAGTTTTACTAGCTATCTGAAAAATGCCTTTATCGTCGGTAATGCCTCCCGTAATCAAAGCCTCGTTTTCGCTATTATAAATTTGAACCGTTGCGTAGGAAAGTGGTTGTTTGGATTGGGCATCTACAATTTTTCCTGTAATGCCTTTTTGGGCAAAAAGAGTGGTGCAGAAAAAGAAGGATATTAGAGGTAGAATATATTTCATGTATTAGCTATTAAGCTTAAAGAGATTAGTAGGGTATAGAGCATCAGATTAAAAAATGAGAAATAATTTTGTATCCTTTTATGCCCGTCAATTTTATTTGAAATGTAATATTTTTTGGTCAAGAGCTTTAGCTTTGCCACCGTCTGTAGCTATGAGTTTTTAATGAAATTTTCAAAGGGGCGTAGCCTCGACCCCATAAGAAGAACCGTGTCGGAGCGATGCTCCTTTGAAAAACTGTAACTATCTCCAAATCTACAGACAGGGTCGGGGCGATGCCCCTTTGCAATTGAAAAAACGCCACTTAAAACCATCAACCAATCAAAAATAACAAAAAGTAAAATCTTTTAAGAAGCTATTTTGCTAAAGTTACTTAATGAACTTGAAAAGTAACATTGGAATGAAAAAAAGGAATCCTATGATTAATTTATAGGAGAATTTAAGTACATTTAGGCAGTTTCTAACTATTTGTAAGCCATTGATTAATATGCTACTACTTTTGTCACATTGGATTTTTGAATTAATGGGTAAACTTCACCCCTTATTGGTGCATTTCCCAATTGGTTTATTAATTGGTGCTTTTGTTCTGGAAGGAATTGCTCGTTTTCAAAAACAAGAAAACAAGTATGTGGGTATGATTTATTTAGGGGCAACTTCTGCCCTTATCGCTGCGATTATGGGGCAATTATTAGCACAATCGGGCGATTATCAAGGGGATTTAATCAACCAACATCAATGGCTAGGTTGGGGAACAGTTGGATTGTCTCTATTGACTACTTGGATGTATTGGAATCGAGTAAAATTGCCCAAAAGACTACCTTTTATTGCTTTAGGATTTACTTGTATAAGTTTGAGTTTTGCAGGACATTTTGGTGCGACCATCACGCATGGGGAAGACTATTTAAAAATAAATACCAATTCAACCCAATCACATGTAGCGAATGCTATCAATATCCAAAAATGGACGACCCAAGATAGTTTTTCTACTACCGAATTATCCAGTTTAAACCTTGAAGTTCGGGGCATTTTCGCCCATCATTGTTACCAATGTCATAGCACTGCCAAAAGAAAAGGAGGTTTAGCTTTAGACCACGAAGCAGGCGTCTTTGCAGGTGGAGATAGTGGAGAAATTTTAATCAAAGGAGCTTCCGAAAAAAGTGAAATCATTAGACGGTTAAAATTACCTCGGGACCATGAAGAAGCAATGCCCCAAAAAGGGAAAGTATTGCCTCCCAATTCTATTGAATTAATCAGTCTTTGGATTGATAAAGGGGCTTATTGGGCAGACGAAGGCTTTAAGGTTTTTCGAGAAGCACCAGTCGCTTTATCCAAACCCGATTTACCACCAATTACTGATGAGTTTGACCATCCAATCGACCGTTTTGTCAATCAATATTTTAAAGAGAAGAACATCAAATGGGGTGAACCTATTGACGATTATCGTTTTATTAGAAGGGCATATTTAGATGTGATTGGTTTATTGCCGAGACCAGTTGAAGTTAACGAATTCGTTCAAAATACTTCGCCGAATAAACGGAACGAGTTAATTAAAAACCTATTAGCAGATAAAGAAAATTACACCCAGCATTGGCTAAGTTTCTGGAATGATTTATTGCGAAATGATTATTCTGGACCAGGCTTTATTACAAATGGCAGAAAGCAGATTACCAATTGGTTGTATCAATCCTTATACGAAGGAAAACCCTATAACCAAATGGTCGAAGAATTAATTAGCCCTACAGAAGAATCAGAAGGTTTTATCCAAGGCATTCAATGGCGTGGGGTAGTGAATGCGAGTCAACGAGTGGAATTGCAAGCGGCTCAAAATATTTCTCAATCTTTACTGGGTTTAAATCTAAAATGTGCCTCTTGTCATAATAGTTTTGTCAATAATCTTACCTTAGACCAAGCTTATGGATTTGCCAATATTTTTGCAGATTCAACCTTGGAAATTTATCGTTGTGATAAGCCAACAGGCAGATATACAGGCACCGCTTTTATTTACCCCGAATTAGGCGAAGTCATGGCAGATAGTTTAGTGGATAGATTACGGCAATTGGCAGATATAATCAGCCAACCTAAAAATGGTCGCCTATATCGAACCTTGGTCAATCGCTATTGGGATAAATTATTTGGAAGAGGCATTATTGCGCCTGTGGACGAAATGGATAAATTGCCTTGGAATCAGGCTTTATTAGATTGGTTAGCGGCAGATTTTATTGAAAACGGTTATTCGATTCCGCATTTATTGGAAAGGATAATGACTTCTAAAGCTTATCAATTGCCCGCCTTTAATTATGATTCGCCGTATTATATAGCTAGTGAAAAGTTTGTTTTTCAAGGGCCTACTCCTCGTAGATTAGCAGCTGAACAATTTGCAGATGCGCTAAGTCAAACGGTGAATCCTTTGTATTACGGAGTCGCTTATTTACCTGATAACCCACCTTTTCCTGCTCAATGGATTTGGTATCAAGACCGAAAATTAGACCGAAGAAGTTTGCCTGAACCGGGCGAACGTTTTTTTAGGAAATCTTTTAATTTGGAATCAACTAAACCTATTCAATCTGCAACAGTTATAGTGACGGCTGACCATAGTTTTGAATGCTATTTCAACGAGCAAAAAATAGGGCAGGGGGCAGATTGGCGACAGGTTCAACGCTATTCCATTCCAGTAAATGTTATTCAATCTGAAAATGTCATTGCTGTCAAAGGCAATAATGATGGCACTTTGCCCAATCCAGCAGGCTTATTATTTGCACTAAGAATTACTTATGCAGATAGTTCGCAGCAATATATTTATTCAGACAAATCATGGGCGACTACTAATGAACAACCAGCAGAGAGCTGGACTAGTTTGGATTTTGCCGAAACCGATTGGAAAGGTGTTTCTAGAAGAAATGCGACAAGCTCCCATTGGGGTAAATTAGTTGATTTTGCTTATGAAAATGAAACCAATCAATCTGATTTTGCTAGAGCCTCTTTAGTCAAATTAGACCCTTTTATGAAAACCTTGGGTCGGCCTACAAGAGAAAATGTAGCGACGACTAGAGAAGGAAATGCGACATTATTGCAAGCCTTGATGTTAACCAATAATGATTTTTTATATCAACATATTCAGGAAGGGGCTGCTAAATTATTGGCAGCAACGAATAATGATATGGAAGTCTTAATTAAGGATTTTTATCAAAATGCTTTAGGAAGAGTACCTAGTCAAAAAGAGCAAACAACTATTTTAAAACTACTTAAGAATCAATCAAAGCAGGAAGTCGTGGAAGATTTGATTTGGTCGGTTATTATATTGCCTGAATTTCAGTTTTTATAACTCAATTTTATTCAAAAACAACAAAAAATGGATAGCACAAATGAACTAAATCGCCGCCAATTCCTACAAAAAATGCAGCAAGCCAGTATTGCTGCGATGGGCGCATCTGTCTCAACTATTCCATTTTTAAATGCTTGTACGCCCTCAAATACTAGAAAGTCTACTGCTGATGCCGTCATTTTACTTTGGATGGCTGGCGGTATGTGTCATACCGAAACCTTTGACCCAAAGCGATATACGCCCTTTGAAAAAGGGATGGAAAGCAAAAAGGTCATTAGTACCTTTAAATCAATTCCGACTGCTTTAGATGGGGTTTCATTTTCCGAAGGACTAGAAAATATTGCTGGAATCATGGATAAAGGGATCTTGATTCGTTCTTATAGAGCAGCAGATTTAGGGCATATTTTGCATACCCGACACCAGTATCATTGGCATACTTGTTATGAACCACCACAATCGGTACAGCCTCCTCATATTGGCGCATGGATTGCCAAAGAATTAGGCCCTAAAAATCCAGTTATTCCGCCGTTTATTGATATTGGACAACGATTTACCGTAGGAGAGGCAGAAGAACTTAAAGCCTTCCATTCCGCAGGTTTTTTAGGGAGCGAATTTGGCCCATTTATTATCCCAGAACCCGATAGAGGCTTGGCAAGTGTGTCGCCACCAAAAGGGATGAATTTAACCCGTTTTGAGAGCAGAAATAAGTTGTATAAAGAATTGGTTAAAAATAGTCCCTTTGAAAACTTTGGTAGCAATTACCAAAAAGAATCTTTAATGCGGTCTATGGAAAAAGCTTATGAATTGCTAAAATCACCTGAGGCGGAAGCGTTTGATTTAAGCAAAGAACCAAAAGAAATTTATGATAAATATAATACAGGAAGATTTGGTTTAGGTTGTTTGCAAGCTCGTCGATTGGTGGAGAATGGCGCTAGATTTATTAGTGTAACGACCGAATATGTGCCCTTTTTTGGTTGGGATACGCATGAAAATGGGCATACTAGATTACGAGACATGAAAGCTCAAATCGACCAACCTATTGCCCAATTAATCAAAGATTTGGAAGAACGAGGCTTGTTGGATAGTACTTTGGTGATTCTAGCAAGTGAATTTAGTCGAGATATGTTGGTAGAAGGGCGACCGGGGCAGACGGTAAAAGACCAGGTCCAAGTACCAGATAATATTGATAATTTGAAGCAATATGGAATGCACCGACATTTTACGGATGGTTGTTCCCTTTTAATGTGGGGCGGCGGTATCAAAAAAGGCTATGTTCATGGCGAAACTGCTGTGGAACGTCCTTTTAAGGCGATAACAGAACCTGTGGTGATTGATGAAATCCATCAAAGTATTTATCATGCCTTAGGCATTCCGCCAGAAACCAATTATGAAATAGAAAAACGGCCTTTTTATACAACTCCTGATGGGGAGGGGAAGGTTATCAAAGATATTTTTGAGAAGTTTAGTTAGTAGTTATGAAAGTATAAAATTAAGTATAAAAATGAAAATTGTGAACCATTTAATTTTAAATGGTGTAGAAAACGACGCTAAAAAAGGTGCATTAAGATATTAGGATAAATCAAAAACTTAACTATCTTCGCTACAGCGTTAACGTTAACGGAAATTATTCGTCGCTTCTAAAATCAAAATATAATGAAAGATTTATCAAGAAGAAAATTTTTAGCTTCTGTCAGTATGTTGGCAGCAGGTTGTGCGGTTTCAACGCCAGCTCATTTGATGCCTGCACCGAATCAAAAATTAAAAGTCGCTTTAGTCGGAACAGGTATTAGAGGCTCTAGTTTTTGGGGAAAAAGATTAGTGGACCAATATTCCGATATTTTAGAATTTGTGGGCTTGAGCGATATTAACCCTGGGCGGATGGAAGGGGTGAAAAAGTATATGGGCGTGACTTGTCCGACTTTTACGGATTTTGACAAAATGATTAGCCAGGCCAAGCCAGATTTAGTTATTGTCACTACCAAAGATTCTACCCACCACGAATTTATTATCAAAGGGTTGGAAAGTGGTTGTGATGTATTGACCGAAAAGCCTTTGACGACGGACGAATTTAAGTGTCAACAGATTTTAGATGCAGAGAAGAAATCTAGTAAAAATTTAATTGTAGGATTCAATTATCGTTGGAGTCCTTATATGACCAAAATAAAAGAATTATTGCATAATGGCGCAATTGGCAAGGTCACTTCCGTTGATTTTCATTGGTATTTAAATACGTATCATGGTGCGTCTTATTTTAGAAGATGGCATGGTTTAAAAGATTCTGGTGGTACGCTTTGGGTGCATAAAGCCACCCATCATTTTGATTTGTTAAACTGGTGGCTGGATTCTGACCCATCGGAAGTTTTTGCTTATGGAGCCTTAGAACATTATGGGCATAATGGAAAATTTAGAGGAACCAACTGCCGAACTTGTGACCATAAAAAAGAATGTAAATTTTACTGGGATATTACAAAGAGTGAATCTTCCATGCGGCTATATGTGGAGCATGAAAAACATGATGGCTATCTCAGAGATGCTTGTCTTTTCCGCCCAGAAATTGATATTTATGATAAAATGTCCGCTCAAATAAAATATGCGAATGATGTAGTGGTCAATTATTCGCTAACAACTTATTCTCCTTATGAAGGCTGGAAAATTGCTTTTAATGGAACGGACGGACGGATTGAAGCTTGGCTGGATATTCCTTATTTTGAAAATTCGCAAATGAGCCAAGCAGAACTCCATGCAGCGGAAATGAATCAAGGTGGTGCGAAAGAACTGGAAACCAAACCATTGATTTTGCATAAAAACTGGAATGATTTTGAACCCATCAAAGTCAGTTACGAGCGAAAGGGACATGGCGGGGGAGACCAACGCCTACAAGATAAAATCTTTAAAAACCCTAATAATCCTGACCCTTTAAGTCATGGTGCTGGTCTGCGAGATGGAGCGATGTCAATTTTAATTGGGATTGCTGCTCGTCGAAGTATTGAACAAGGAAAACCTATTCGGATTGAAGATTTGACGGATTTGGAACCGCAGGCTAAAAGAATTTAAGTAAGAGCTTGTTTCTCGGATAATCTAGCACCGTGGTCTTTATATGATATGACAAAGGGCAAAACAGAAACGACTAATTTAGTTGACCAATATCCAGCTATTTCAAAAGATTTGGAAAGGGAATTTTATCAATGGTTGGAAACACCAACCCATACAAAAAATCGAACCCGTTGATTTACAAATCAAATATAGCGTTTAAATTAAGTACAAATAAGTCTTATTAAACGTCGAGATAAATCTAAAATATGAAAAAGCAAATAAATCGTTTCCTAGTCCTGATATTGATAGCAAGCATAAACATTCAGCAAGCAAAAGCAGATGTAAAACTTCCTGCCATTATTAGCTCGAATATGGTACTGCAACAAAATGCCGAAGTAACTATTTGGGGCTGGGCAAAATCTAAAGAAAAGATTACGATAACGAGTAGTTGGAATAAAAAAAAGGTAAAAACTAAAGCGGATAGAGATGGAAAATGGAGCGTAGCTTTAAAAACGCCTAAAGCTGGAGAGAATTATCGGCTGACCATTAAGGGAAAGAATAAAATTGAACTAGAAAACATCTTAATGGGGGATATTTGGGTTTGTTCTGGTCAATCTAATATGGATAGAGTATTGGGTTTGCAAAGAGGACAAAAGCCTATTATTAATTTTTGGGAAGCATCCCAACAAGCCAATCATCCAGAAATTCGATTTTTTAGGGTAAAAAGGGCTTTAGCTGATACGCCTCAGACTGATGTGGAAGGAGAATGGGTGGTTTGTACGCCCGAAACCGTTTTGGAGTTTTCAGCCGTAGGTTATTTCTTTGGTAAAAAATTACACCAACAATTAGGGATTCCTATTGGCTTAATCCATACGGCATGGGGAGGAACACCTGTAGAAGGTTGGACTCGAAAATCTGATTTGGCCAATGATTTTATGATTGAAAAAGAGCAAGATGAGCAAGCACGTTTTAAATTGGATAGTGCGGCCTATGCTAAGAATATGGAAGCGTTTGAAAAAGGATTTCTCAAAGAACGCCCTACAAGACCACCAAGTTTTTATGTAAAAAGTCGAAAACACCATCGAATTGGACATCTGTATAATGCCATGATTCATCCTTTAATTAACTATGCCATTAAAGGAGCAATTTGGTATCAAGGAGAATCTAACCGAGGTTTTCCAGAACAATATAAACAGCTATTTCCGAATATGATTCAAACCTGGCGGAAGGATTGGGGAATAGGCGATTTTCCTTTTTATTTTGTACAAATTGCCCCCTATTATTATAATGGTGACTATGCGATTCCACATATCTGGGAGGCACAATATGAAGCACTCAAATTACCTCAAACAGGCATGGCATCGACTCAGGATATTGGTCAAATTTATGATATTCATCCACCAGAAAAGGAGGAAGTAGGTAGAAGATTGGCTTTAGTCGCTCTCAATCAAACTTATGGAAAATCGGAGATTGCTTATTCTGGTCCCGTTCTAAAAAATACAAAATACAATGGAAATCAAGTAATACTGGAATTTGACCCAATGGGCGGAGAGTTGTTTTCAGCAGGAAGTGGAATTGGCGGTATTTCTCCTTTTTATATAGCCGATGAATTTCAAGTTTTTCATCCAGCAAGAGTTGAACAAAAAGGGAATACGCTTACTTTAACAGCGGATGGAGTGGCAAAACCAATTGCGGTGCGGTATTTATGGAATGATAATGCCAATGCGACTATTTTTAATAGTTATGGTTTGCCTGCTGCTGGATTTCGGACGGATGAATGGGTAGGTGCAAAGTATGTGGAATAAGGAAATAATCTTTAATTAAGAAGGATTATCCTATAAACTGTGTGCGCCTCTGTAATTTCTCTGCGTAATTTTTACTATATCAATTTTTTATCTGACGCTCTATTACGCTATAACTCATTTAAGGACAAGCTATTGGGATGACCTCAATTAAGAATAGATAACATGAAACGTACTTTTTTTTTACTACTCTCCATACTAGGTTACTTCTCCTGCCAAGTGACCCAAACTATTATTTCGATTCCTGAACCTTCTAAAATTGATGGACAACGATATAAGGTATGGCAAAATAGAACAGATACCCTTCAGCATACTTATTTATTAAATCGAGTCAATAAACAATTTGAGCAGCGTAGAAATACAGTGAATCAGACGTTAGTTTCCAAAAAGGCTATTTTAGCAAGAAGGGATAAAATGCGTCAATGGTATCAAGAAAGAGTAGGGGAGTTGCCTGCAAAAACACCCTTAAATCCTAGCTATTCCCAAAAAATAGAACTGGCTGCTTTCACTATTGAGAAAGTAGTATTTGAAAGTCAGCCCAACCATCATGTAACAGGTTTATTTTATTTACCCAAAACAGGAAAAGCCCCTTTTCCAGCAGTTTTAATTCCATGTGGGCATTCCACCAATGGCAAAGCGGCGGAATCTTACCAAAAAGCAGCTCGATTATTTGCAATGAATGGGTTTGCCGTTTTACAAGCAGACCCGATTTCACAAGGGGAGCGGTATCAGTACGTAGATGAAAATGGGCAGCCTTTGACTAGAGGAGGTACAAAAATGCACGAATTATTAGGACAAGCCTTACTCTTGACGGGTAGTAATACGCTAATTCATCAATTAACCGATAACATTCGATGTCTTGATTTTTTGGAAGCGCATCCTAAAGTTGATAAAAATAAATTGGCAGTTGCTGGTAATTCTGGTGGAGGTACACAGGTTACTTATTTGGTGGGCTATGATGATAGAATAAAGGTCGCAACACCGTCTTGTTACATTGCAACAACCGAAAAGAAATTTAATACCATTGGTTCTCAAGATGGCTGTCAGCAATTATGGGGAGAAGGATTGATGGGCATAGAGGAGCAAGATTTTTTATTGATGGCGGACAATATTCCTATTCGGATATTATCTGCGGAACAAGATTTTTTCGCTATTGATGGTGCTAAAAAAGCTTTTCAAGAATTAAAAAAGCAATATACCACTTTAGGGATTACCGAAAAAGTAGATATGGTGACCACCAATGCCAAACATGGTTGGCATAAACCGTTAAGAGAAGCATCCGTCCAATGGTGCAAGCAATGGCTTTTGGACGATGCTAGTCCAGTTACAGAACCAGATGATATAGGCTGGATAACAGCAGATAGCTTGGTTTGGGCGACTCCAAAAGGGCAAGTAATGGATGCTTTTAAAACAGAAAAAACGGTCATTGACCTCAATAAAGCACAACTTAAAATTTGTGGGGTCAATAGGAGAGCTTTTTTGGAAAGTCATAATGATACCGAAATTATGGAACAGGTGAAACAGTTGATAGGCTATCAAGCATTGACTAATTGGCAGGTTGAAACAACAGAAGTATGGGCTGAAAGTAATTTCGTGATGACTAAATTAGTTTTTCAGAGAGAACAAGATGTTGATTTCCAATTACCCGCTTTACTATTTGAACCCGCCAAAGTTAACCGAAAATTGCCAGCTATGATTGTCGCCAATGAAGGCGGGAAAGCCGTTAATTTAGTCCCAAATGGTTTAGTTGAAAAAGTTTTAAATCAAGGATATATTGTTTTAGTAATAGATGTTAGCAATATCGGAGAACTAAAAGATGGGAAAAAAGTCCATTATGAAAATAGCGAATATTGGGTCGCCAAACTAGCTTTATATGAAGGCAAGACCCTGCTTACTTACCGAACAGAAGATTTGGTGATGGCTGCCAATTACTTAGCAAAACATCCTAAAGTTGATATCAATAATATTGAATTAAAAGCAGACGGATTAGTTGGACCTGCTGCGCTACATGCTGGTGTAATTAGTCCACGTATTAAGTCAGTTGTAACTGAAAATAGTGTGATGGATTGGACTACAATTGCAGCGAATTATCACACACCTAACCAATTAGGAAATATAGTTCCCAATGCGCTACATTATTATAATTTGTCGGATTTGTTGCTTATAAAGATGCCCAATAATTAGGAGGCATCCATTACTGACATAATACTAAAACATTGAAAATACAAGTTTATCAAACTGCCGAAAAAATGGGACAAGCAGCAGCTCACCAAGCCGCTACTTTAATCCGTAAGACCTTAGCAGAAAAAGCTACTGCCAATATCATTTTAGCAACAGGTGCCAGCCAATTTGAAATGCTCAGAGCATTGGTACAAGAAAAAGATATCGACTGGTTAAAAGTAAGGATGTTCCATTTGGATGAATACATTGGTATAAAAGACGACCATCCTGCTAGTTTTAGAAAATATTTGCAAGAACGTTTTGTGAATAAGGTTGCACCTTTAAAAGCTGCTTATTTTATACAGGGAGAGGCACCAAATTTAAAGCAGGAATGTAGTCGAATCAATCAATTAATTCAACAACATCCAATTGATGTGGCGATGATTGGGATAGGCGAAAATGGGCATTTGGCTTTTAATGACCCTCCTGCTGATTTTGAAACAGCTGTGCCTTATATTATAGTGGAATTGGACGAAGCTTGTCGGAAACAACAATTGGGAGAAGGTTGGTTTCCAAATTTAAGTGCTGTTCCTGAAAAAGCGATTTCTATGAGTATTGCTCAAATTTTAAAAGCCAAACATATTATTTGTTCCGTACCAGATGAACGAAAGGCGCAAGCAGTTGCGGCGGCTATTAAAGGGAGATTGACTCCAGCATTACCTGCTTCCATTTTAAGACAACATCCAAATGTTTTTTTATATTTAGATGTAGCTTCCGCTAAAGATTTGAAGTAATGACTTACCAAACAAAAACCAACAGTACCTATGTTTAAGCAGGTATCCAAAAAAGCACTCGCAGCCCTCAGTCTCGTCGGTCCTGGATTATTTCTGATTGGCTATAATATCGGCACAGGTAGTGTTACTACGATGGCTAAAGCAGGGGCACAATACGGAATGTCTCTTTTTTGGGCGGTCATACTCTCTTGCATTTTTACCTATATTTTAATGGTGGCTTATGGCCAATTAACCCTTGTAACGGGAAAAACTGCCTTATATACCATCAAAACGAAATTGCGCTATGGAAAACCCTTGGCGCTATACATTTTAATGGCCCTTATTTTAGGAGAATTATTAGCCTTGATGGGCATTTTCGGGATTGTGACAGACCTTTTACAAGAAGGATTTCAATTAATGAATGATGATTGGGAGGTCTCTACAATGACTATAACTGCTGTTTTAGTACTGGCACTTTTTGCCTTATTATATCACGGTCGGTATGCCACTTTTGAAAAGATACTAACAGGTTTTGTCATTTTAATGGGCCTTAGTTTTATACTCGTCTTTTTGATGGTCAAACCCGATTTTGGCCAAATAGTGAAAGGTATGGTGCCACAAATTCCAAAGCAAGCAGGCGCTTTTGGTTTGATTGCAGCTATGGCTGGAACTACTTGTTCCGCAGCAGTTTTTATCATTAGAAGTATCGTTATTTCAGAAAAAGGTTGGACTATAGCCAATTTGCAAACGGAAAAAAGAGATGCTTTTGTTTCCGCAAGTATGATGCTTTTTTTAAGCGGCATTATTATGGCGGTATCTGCGGGTACCTTACATTTGATGGGTTTGGAATTGACGAATACGGTGGAAATGATTCAATTATTTCAACCATTGGGTGGAAAAACTGCCGCCTTTCTATTAATTTTAGGGATAACAGGTGCTGCTTTATCTACCGTCTTTCCTATTATATTAATCGCTCCTTGGCTGATTTGCGATTATACGGGAAAAGAACGAAATATTCAATCCCCTTTATTTCGGATTTTAGGGGGCATAGGTTTATTATTTGGTTTTGGTCTGCAATTTATTGAAGAACGTCCACCAGCCATGATGATTTTTTCACAAGCATTTCAGGCCTGCATTTTACCTGCAGTAGTAATTCCTGTTTTAATTTTAATCAATCGGAAGGACATTATGGGAAAATATACTGCCAACCTAAAAAAGAATATTGGGATTATTGCGGTATTAATTTTTGGTTTGATAACTTCATATTTTGCTATTAGCGGTTTGATTTATAAATGATTGACAACTAATATTTAAGGTTGCGATGTTGCGTTGTTGCCATGTTTTATCGACAACAAGGCAACACGATAACACCGCAACAATACAAGTTAACCTATCAAAGACTTCTAAATTATACCATTAGGGGTTTGGTTGGATAGTAACAGAAAAATTATTTTATTATGAATAAATTTAAAGAAATCACCTTAGCCGTTACCCTTTTCTTTCTATTCCTATTTGGTTTTTCGGCTTGCACCATTAATGCCCAAACCCTAAAGTCAACTGAAATGCCTCTATCAGAGAAAAACGAAGAGAGAACAGTCGAAGGCTTATTTTATTTAGATAACCGTCCAATTAGAATCACTATTAAAAACAGCAAAATTGTTCAAATTCAAAGGATAGCGGAATTAAGTAAGCCAACCTTAGCCAAAACTTATATTGCACCTGGGCTGATTGACCATCAAGTAAATGGTTATTTGTCCCATTCTTTTGTCGGCGAACAATTAACAAAAAATAAGATTCAACAAATTACGGAAGCCTTTTGGCGTGAAGGCATTACTACTTATTTGCCCACCCTAACGACCAATAGTTTTGAAATTATACATAAAAATTTTGGCATCTTAGCAGCAGCTATTAAAGACCCTCATATTGGACAATCCATTCCCGGCTTTCATTTAGAAGGGCCTTATATCTCAGATTTGGATGGCTTTCGAGGGGTTCATCCCAAACCACATATTCGCCAACCCGATTGGGAAGAGTTTTCAAAATGGTATGAAGCTGCTGACCAGAAAATATTAGAAGTCACGCTTGCACCAGAATTAAAAGGAGGCATTGCCTTTATTGAAAAATGTCGAGCTAAAAATATTGTTGTAGCAATTGGGCATCATAATGGCTCGGCGGCTACTATCAAAGCAGCAGCAGATGCAGGTGCTTCGGTGTCCACCCATTTAGGGAATGGTTGCGCCAATACCATTCATCGGCATGATAATCCGCTTTGGCCGCAACTAGCAGATGACCGACTAGCCGCTAGTATTATTGTAGATGGTTTTCATTTACGACCAGAAGAAGTACAAACTTTTTTTAAAGTAAAAGGAGTTGACAATACCATTTTAGTATCGGACATCGTTCGTTTGGCTGGTTCTCCTCCAGGTATTTATGAAGATTTTGGCACGCAAGTAGAAGTGACCAAAGAAGGAAAGGTGATGATGCCTTCTCAAAATGTCTTAGCAGGGGCCTCTTTTTTAATCACTACGGGTGTTGAAAATATGTTGAAATTTACGCAATGTTCTTTGGCGGATGCCATCCACATGGCAAGTCGAAATCCTGCTAGGTTGTTAGGATTGACAGACCGAGGGGTACTTAGTATAGGCAAAAGAGCGGATATGATTTTATTTACGATGGAAAATGGTAAAATGGAGATTGAACAAACTTTTGTGGGAGGGGAGTTGGTTTATGTTAAAGATAGCAAGTAGTTTTTGAGTTTATATAGTAGTTTCGATATACAATGGTTTTTGAAATTAGGCTGTTCAGAATATGGGGAATTTTACTCAATATTCTGAACAGCCTAGTTTGCTGGACTAACCCTCTAGTTTTAGTACAGCATATTTCCCCTTATTCCAACCATGCACTAATAAATACAATTGTTTTGTACCATCTTCAAGCGTTACCTGATGCGGCCAAACGTGATGAATATTGGTTAAAACAGGAATATCTAAATCACCAGGAATAATAGTGGAAACTAATTTTTTTCCTGTATGTGCATAAATAGGTGCAGATTTCATATCCCCTAATGCTGTTAAGGCATTAAAGAAAAAATGTTCTGTTTTATATGATACATTACAGACCAAACTACCTTCGGGAATGTCTGTAAACATTTCTACAAAAGCACCATCTTTTCGAAATTTCACTACTTGTCCAGCAGCACGATTAGCAACTAAAATATGACCATCATGCGCATAGACGCCATGTGCCGTTTGGAATTGACCTGGTGCATTTCCTTTGCCACCCCATGCCAATTTGCCCCAATCCCAAGAACCGTCTTTTTCTTCTAAGGTCAACACAAAATCACCTTTGGAATAACCATGTACTGCGTATATAATGCCATCTAAATAAGTGACATCCGTTATCCCAAAATTGCTTCCCTTTGATTTGAAGAAATCATTGGCAGGGACAAAATCAAATTCAATTCCTTTAGGTTTTAAAATATCGCTGACAATTGTGCCATCGAGGTTTAATACCAATATTCTCTTGCCATTTTGTGCGACTGCTAGTTGCTTCTTCCCTTTGTGTATAAAAAATACAATGCCGTGAATATTATCTTTTAATCGTTCATCGCTGCCTAATTTTTCCCACTTTTTAAGGTCTGGGCTAATCGAACATAGCCCATAACCGGGAATTCCAGTATAAATAATACCAGTTTCGGGGTCTTCATTAAAACCGCCATGCATATCGGGCTCAAATTCTCTTGCATCCATCGGAAGCGCCGCTGTTAATTTTTCATCGTAGGAAAAAACAAAATCGCCTTGACCTGTTTTTAGCTTGAAGGGCGTATTATCCTTAGTCGTCGTTGTAGGAACAGCTTCTCCATCATGATGATTGTGTGGATGTGCATGACTGTGGCCCCCTTCATGTGAATGATGATTTTCTACTACGGCTACCTTTTCTATAGGGTGACTTTCTTCGTGCATCATAAATGCATAAGAAATTCCGATAACACACAATATCAAAAAGGCTTTAAGAATTGGTAAATTTTTCATTTTTATGATATTTTAAATTTTCCTATTATAATTTAATGGCGTAAAATAGGGTTTGTATTTTATTTTTCCTAAATAATATGCCCTCTATTGTTATTTCAAGTGTATGGAATGCTGAAGATGATATAATAGTTTATCATAGAGATGCCCAATAAGTCGCAGGCATTAATTCCTGACATTTCCCCTCCAATTCCTTTAAAATAGTTGCATATTCGGCTTGTTCGGCGACATTGGTCGCTTCATTTCCATCTTTAGAATGGTCATATAAAACGGTATGAATCGTTGAACCTTCTTTATACTTCGTCAACCGATAGTTGGAAGTTCTCAAAGTATAGCCATTTTTCCAAAATCCTAAAGCGGAATCATCCAAAGCAGCTTTGGGATTGACTAATAAAGGGACTAAACTCTTTCCTGCAAGGGCATTGGGTGCTTTAATTTGCCCTAATTCCAGTAAAGTCGGATAAATGTCTACGCTTTCCACTACGGCCTCATTGGCCATTCCTGCTTTTTTCATATCAGGTGTCCGTATCATAAAAGCACTTCGTAAAGAACGCTCAAATAAGGTATGTTTGCCCCAAACGGTATGGTCACCCAAATGCCAACCATGGTCGCCCCAAACCACCACAACTGTATTTTTATCTAAACCAGTTTCTTTTAAAGTTTGCATCAATTTACCGACTTGTGCATCGGTATAACTAACTGCCGAAAAATAAGACCTCCTTAAATGCATAGCATAGTCATCACTCAAGCGAATCCCTCTTCCCCCTTTTTCTGGCTGCCCTTGATAATTGCCAAACATTTCCCCACTATTTTGAACGGCATCGGGTGGAATATTTTGCGGCATATCAGGCGTAGGAGAGAGCGGCAACTCTTTTCCTTCATATAAATCCCAATATTTCTTAGGGGCTACAAAAGGTAAATGCGGTTTTAAAAAACCAACTGCCAGAAAAAAAGGCTGTTCTTGATTTTTTAATCTTTTTAATTCGGAAATCGCTTTGTCTGCAATTAAACCATCAGGCAAGTCACCATCCTTTTCGGCTACAAATTCCGTCGGTGAACCCTTTCGTTTCTTTTCATTTCGATTGCTACCATCGGCGTAAGCAAAAAAAGCATTCCAAGCCGTTCCCCATTTACCAACTGGTCCCCATTCATAATCCCAACTATTGGGCATTTCTGGTCTGCCGTCTCCTTCGCCTTCATACGTATAAATTTTACCGTCAACATAATGACTTATTTTACCTAAACTCGACGTGTAATACCCGCCATTTTTCAAGGCTTTTGGTAAAGTTTGCAGTCCTGCCTGTTCTGTTTCTGCCAAATCATCTCTGAATACTTGATTACTGAGATGTTTTTTGTATTGTGGATACTGTCCTAATAGCAAGGAAAAACGAGAAGCGCCACAAGTTGGTACTTGCACATAATGATTTTTAAATAAGCGACCTTCGGCGGCTAATTGGTCTAAATTAGGCGTATGCATGTATTTTTCGCCATAACAATTGAGTTGTGGCCTCAAGTCATCTATGGCGATGAATAGGATATTTGGTTTTGCTTGGCTACTTATTGTTTGTTGGGTAGCGCATTGCCAGCCGCTGAAAATTATTAATAGTAATAGGAAAAATGGTAGTATTTTATTCATATAAATTGATTATTGATTTTTAGCTAAATAAAGTGTACAATTATAAAATACAAAATCATCCGTGGACAAGTGTACTTTAGTTTCCCACGGATTACTTCCACGGATAAAAATTTGTATATTCTATTTTCTGAATATTAATGGGACTCAGATAAATTATACATCGTTAGTTTTAATCCTTAATCTTAGCCTGAAAAACTGGATTATATGCTCCTCGTTCCTTAAACCCAGCAAACTCTCGCATCCCACCAAATCGAGGATAACTTTCAAAAACATCGCCTGTCCCCAACATTCTAGGGTCGCCCTGTTCTGTTAAGGCAGAAACCAATTGCACATCCAATTTTTTCAAAGTTGCTGCAAAAGAAGGGTCATTTGCCAAATTTTTAGTACAACCAGGGTCATTTTTAATATCAAATAATTGTTCCGCAGGTCGTTTGCCAACGGCTAATTCCAAATAATCGGCTAGTTCAGCCTGTTCTAATAAATGCGTTTTACTCGGACAAGCATCAATATCATGATAGCCTTGATTCATAGCCTTAAAGCCTTTTGGCAATTGATGATTAGTAGGAAATTCAATCGCTGGGTCGCCCGCTGGCCATCTATCAGGTTTTAAATTTTTAATAAATAAAAAGTCTTGGGTGCGAATGGCACGAGCAGGATAACCAAAATTATTTGGTCGAGCATGGGTATGACGTTCTCTGCCTGTTAACACCATTTGACGACTTTCATCTACTAAATTTTGTTTTTCGGATTGCAGAATATTCACTAAACTCCGACCAGTAATTCCTTGATAAGTAGGCGTATTTGACAACTCTAAAAAAGTAGGTGCTAAATCAATAGTTGCGACCAAATCATTGACTACTCGACCACCTTTAACGGTTGGCCCAGCAATCGCTAAAGGCACATGTGTCCCATATTCTTGTAAATTCGCCTTAGCATACGGAAAAGCCATTCCATTATCAGCGGTAATGACCACAATGGTATTATCCAATTCTCCTGCGGCTTCAATATGTGCCAATATTTCTCCTAAATGCTTATCAAACCACTCAATTTCTACCGAATAATCTAAAATGTCACCTCGAACCTCCGCATCATCAGGCAAAAAATCGGGCACATTTACATCAGCTAATTTCTTGCCTTCTTTTAAACCCGACCCTTTTTCAAATACTCGATGTGGTTCACTAGCACCATACCAAAAAAAGAAAGGTTGACTCGCTGCTTTCTTATCTAAAAAGGCGTTAAAATTAGCGGAATAATTGGTGTTTCTAATGCCAGTATAAGGGACTGATTCTAATTTTATAGCATTATATTCAGGGCCAACAGGATTTCTTTTCCAACCTGCATCTTTATAATTACCAGGCCCCCAAGGTTTACCTGTATATCCTAAAGCATAGCCATTTGCCTCTAAAACATCTGTGAAAACGGGATGTTTTTTAGGAAAATAACTGCCATGGGTGCCTGCTTCTTCGAGTTGCCAGATATTTCGCCCCGTTAAAATAGCGGCACGGGAAGGACTACATTGGGGCGCTGCCACAAAAGCATTATTGAATAAAACGCCTCTTTTGGCAATGGCATCGAAATTAGGCGTAATCGTTGTTTTATCGCCATAAATAGAGGTGTATGGAAAGGATTGGTCGTCTGAGATGGCGAATAGAATATTGGGTTGTTTTTTTTCAGTTTCTTGATTTGGTGTTGTTTGACTTGAACAAGCAAGTAGTGATAGAAAGATAATGATGCCTAGAATTGATACTGATTTTTGCATTAAAGGGTGATTTTGTGGCTGAATAAGGCAAGGATAGGGAATTATTATTTGTGTAAGAGAGGGTGGATGTAACTTTTGGTAGAGTAGGAGTTACGAGGATTCCACCATCTTTATTTTTTTACGAATTTTTCTATCTGTACTTGAAGACCATCTTTATTATTAATCTGGACAAAGAATATCGAATTATGCATACTTTGTAAATCTAATTCGATTAGTTCGTTTTTCCTTAAGTTAATCTTCTTTTGGTAAGCCACTCTACCCGTTAAATCAAACTTGTTTTTATGGTATTGGGACAATCTGCTGCTACGGCGGCAGTTTTGGCGATTGAGGAGAATATTGCTGTGCAAGAGGTGCCCTATGATAAATTGAAGCATATTTTGACGGAGAAGGGGCAAATTTTAAAATAAGCGATTAGCAGATTTTCGGTTTAATTATAGTCCATTCCGTTTTTACTATTTTCAACAGAGTTCAACCATTCCAATAAATCCGCCTTTAATTGTTTAGCTACTGCGGGGAAAGTCTCAATAATATTTTCTTTTTCTGATTTATCATTTAATAAATCGTACAATTCAAAATTTTCTAGGTTTTCATCTCCAATCAATTTGTATTGATGCGTAACCCAGGAGACTTTTGAATTAAAGATAAACCCAATTGGTTTTGTCCTGTTCTCCTTGTTGCCTTTTAGTGAATTTAAAACACTTATTCCATCAATGGGTCTAGCATCAGGATAATCTAAACCCAGCATATCCAATAGGGTAGGCATATAGTCAGAAGTGACCATAGGAAAATCGATTCTCTGACCTCCTTTTAAATGATTTTTCCAAATAACAAATGCGGGTACTCTGACCCCTCCTTCATATAGGCTTCTTTTTCGTTCTCGAAAAATCCCAGCACTACCAGGCGTTCTATTCTCTGGTCCATTATCACTACAGAAAAAGATAATCGTTTCTTCTTGAATATTAAGTGCTTCTAGTTTTTTCCACAACCTGCCAATCTGTTCGTCCATGGCAGAAATAGTCCCATAATAAATTTGTTTTGGTAAGGTCAACTCTTGATAATAACTTCGGTGAAGACTATCACTAACTACAGGTAAATGAGGGGTGTGAAACCAGATTGTTGAAAAGAATGGTTTAGCTGCTTTATGCGAATTTTCAATGAATGGAATGATTCTATCTATTAGGATACGAGCATCATCTCCTTTTAAGTTATTTGTTTCTTTTTGATTTTCTTCCGTCCAGTATGCTGTGCCATATGCCTTAGTAGCATCAATATTTTTGACCGCTCTCCAGCCAAAACGCATCCCTTCTCCTTCGATAAAATTGTTTGGAAAGACCATAGGGTCGTACGTAGGTACTTTTGATTCTGTACAAAAAAACTGGTCATACCCATGTTCCGTTGGAATCGTATAGGCCTTGTCGTGTTTTGGTCTTCCGCCTCTGTTCGCATCCTTAACTGATTTTGTTAGTGTTCCTAAGTGCCACTTACCGAAATGTCCAGTTGCGTATCCTTCCTTTTTTAAAATTTCAGCAATGGTAATTTCTTCCTTCATCATGTACCCACTATTAGCCGTTGGAATATTCATTCTAAGCGGATTTCTTCCAGTAATTAAGCTAGCTCTTGTTGGAGAGCAAACAGCGGAAGCAGCATAAAATCTATCGAAAATTATACCATTGGACGCTAATAAATCCATATTAGGCGTTCTTATCTCCTTATTTCCGTTAAAACCAGCATCAAACCAACCTTGGTCGTCTGTCATAATTAATAGGATGTTGGGTTGTTTTTTTTCGGTTGGCTGGTCTTGTTCTGTTGAAGCCGAACAGGCAATTAGTAAAAAGGAGAAAATGAGGCCTGTAATTATTCTTGATTGTTGCATTAAAGGGTTGTTTTGTGGCTCAATATAAGCAAGGATAGGGAATTTACTTTAATCTTTTCAAATCCGTTTTTGGGGAGAAAAGACCATTCTTAAATTCGCCTTCGCAGGTTTGCAAAAGCTCCTTTTTAAACCGTATGATAAGCCCCACTAAATTGGGTACCTTCTTTCGCTAATTTATCAATTGTCAGCGTTTTAAGAAAGGAGTGACCACCGCCGCCCCACTCATCATATCTCATATCGTCTACCACAATCACTATGATATTGGGTTGCTGAACTTGGGCAAATAAAAAGCTATTGACTAATAATAGTCCACAAATTAATATCCCTTTTTTATTGTATTATTCATTTTTGGATTTTAAAACCCTCTTTTTAAGAGTGCTATTCACTTTTCTCAAAATCTGCATCCATAAGCACCCATGTATTAGGATCAAGAACAATATTTTTGGGTTCTGAATCTACATTAATGGTAAAAGTATTTGATTTTTTATTCACCTGAACAACCTCAATCTGTGGTCGATCTTGCCCTTTGTAATAGATACCTATTTCGATAGGCATATCAAATAGGCTACCATCCTTTTGAACCTGGTCAAGCTTAATCTTCACCTGATTTTTATTAGTATCATATTTCCAATTTCCAGCATACTTTAATGTACCAGCTTTATTTAACCACTGTTGAAAAAAAACTGAAAGATCTTTGCGGGAGGCTTCTTCCATTTCCCTGCGAAAATCTTCCGTAGTTGCATTGGCATCCTTATATTTCTTATAATAGGATTGAATCCCGCTCCAGAAATTTGCTGTTCCTATCATACCTCGCAACATGTGTAAAGTCCAACTCCCCTTTTGGTAGGTCTGTGAACTAGTGACCTTTTTCATATCTTTCAAATTGTCATGGATAATGGTGTAATCTTTATTTTTCTCATAAAAATCATCGACCTTTTTTTTGCTCGACTGGAGACCTTCGAGAAACGCATCTCGTCCGTACTCATGTTCAATAAAAAGTAGGGTAAAATAGGTAGCAAATCCTTCACTAAGCCAGACATCATCCCAGTCATATTCGGTTACTGCATTGCCAAACCACTGATGCGCAATTTCATGAATGACTACATTTCGCCATCGGATACTTCGTTGTCCAGTAACGGAGTTATCACCATAAAGAACAGCTGATGCAGCTTCCATTCCTCCACCGACACTATTACTTTGGATATTGGCTAATTTTTCATAAGAAAAGGGACCTACGTTATTGCTGAAGAATTCCAATGCTTTTTTCGTTGGCTCTGCAAAATCATAGAATCCAGCATCACGATCCTGATAATATACCCAGGTCTGAATGGCTTTGCCTTGAAAGTCATCCACATGCTGAATAGCAAATTTTGCTACCCCCAATACATATAACCAGGGGGCAATAGGAACCGATTGTTTCCAATGGGTGAGCCTTTTGCCAGTAGCTAAATCTGTTTCCTCTATCAACAAGCCGTTTGAAACAACCTGATAATGGGTAGGAGCTGTTACTACAAATTCGCACGTCGCTTTGTCTGATGGATGATCTATAGTGGGCAACCAATTTCTACCCTTGTTCGGCCAGTTATCACTAAAGAATGTTCGATCACCGTATTTATTATTTCCTATAATTAATCCAGTCGCCGGAATTCCTTGATAGGTAATTGTAAATTGACTTCTCTGATTCTTTGAAGAAGGGGAAGGAAGTGTAAGGAGTAATACATCATTTTCATGCCTGTAAACTACTTGTTCCCCATTCGATTCCACCCTAATAACACTCATTCCTTTATTTATTAGGGCGCTAGATTTTTTGACCAAATCAAGTCGAAGGGTTTCTATACCTTCCGTAAGAAAACGCACATCAACCGTAGTTCTTCCCAGAATTTCATCTGTATCATCGGACAGTTCAAATTCAAACCTATAATTGATCGCATCAATGTTTGGGCTCTTTGGATAAGGATCAGTTAGTGCGTATACTTTAGGAGCACAAAATGTAAGCAAGAACAACCAAAGAATTATAGGTGTATTCAAATTTTTCATCTTATTTATTTTTTAGAGGTAATGATGTTGCAGGCCTGAATTGCACCAAACCCTTTTCTTTTATAGTACGCTCAACGTCCTCCAATTTCGAAGGAACAAATTCACTTAAATTTTCGACACCATCCTTTGTGACCAAAGCCAAATCTTCGATACGAATATACAGCCGTTCTTCGGGAATCCAAATCATCGGATCTATGGCGAAAACCATCCCAGGTTGTAGTGGAATTCTATGTACCCGACCAACATCATGAACTGCCATGCCTACTGGATGTTGAAAATGTCCACGGAACTCAATTCCCTTTTGTACGGCTTTTAGATGTGCAGCATTGGCAAATGTTTTCCCTTCGAGATATTTTTTCATATCCTTGGCAGCTTGATTTAATACATCATCCGATGTGACACCTGGTTTAATATACCTAAACAATGCATCCCGATAAGCGACAATATAATTGTACAGCGCACGCTGACCATCATTAAATTTACCATTTACAGGCCAGATTCGGGTAACATCGCTGGTGTAATAACCATAATCTGGAGCATAATCCATCAGTACTAAATCACCATCATTGAGTACATCTGTTTTATGGAAATAGTGACCCATAAATGCATTTGTACCTCCTCCAATAATGGATGAATAACCATCGCCTTGTGCTCCGTTTAGGTGGAAAATATATTTAGCTGCTGCATCCAGTTGATATTCATAGACGCCAGGTTTTGTCGACCTCATGGCCTCAATAATACCTAAGCCCGAAATTTCAGTTGCCTTACGAATCATCTGGATTTCTTTTTTGCTTTTAATGGTTCGCATTGCATCAAGTATGGGAGATAGGTCTTTGATTTCAAATTGAGGAAATCGCTGCTTCAATAATTGTTGAAAATGCGCCTCGCGAGAAGCTTGCCCATCCCATGGGTCTGAAGCTACACGAGCCTGACCATGAAGTAATTCGTCACGGCTATCATTTCCTGTCTCCGCAGGGCTCAAGGGCGTATATATGATGGGCGCTGGTGGTTTAATGAGTCCAGAACCTACCAAATCACTAGACAAAAACTCCAATCCTCGGACACGGTCAACGCCTGTAAGTTGCTTTATCAGTTCCCCATCTTCAGCTGATAGAATCTTGCCTTGCGAACGTTCTCTGCCTGCATCCCTGTGTGGAAGGTATAGTGTTGACCTTCTGTTTTTTCCATTGAGGAGTAAATAGGAATTAGCTGTTTCTAAGCCACATAAGTAATAGAAACTGTTCGATTGTCTATAAATTCTAAACCCAGTAACTCCATTTGAACCCTGAATAAGAGCTATAGCGTTGCTACCAATTGCATCAAATATTTTTCCTCTTCTTTCTGCAAAATCATTAACCTCGAAATCGGTCTGATAATGGTGCTTTTCCTGAGCTAAAGAGGTAGTTGCAATTGTCACTAACATTAGTAACAATAAATAAATTGCGGTTGAATTTTTCATAACTTGAATAATTTAGTTAAGCTTTTCATGGATTTATTCATTCATTGAGGTCATGTTTTATCAGTTCAGGATATCTTCGATTGATTATTGCCAGCTCCTCATTATTCAATTGGTCGATATAAATTGGTTTGTCTTGTAGACGTACTCCTTTTTGGTTAAGCCGATTCATTAAACTCCAATTTCTCGTTGGTTCATTTGGCATAGGGTCGGCAGGTTCAACGGCTTTGAGGTCATAACGGGTAAAATCAATTAGTTTTTCAGGAGTGTTATTTTCTAAGTTCTTTAAAAGTGCTAATCTAAAATCTTTATTCATGAACCATCTAATCTCCAGATTGGGATCTGAACCGCATATACCTGAACCTCGTTGAACAAATTGATAGTTGATATTATCGTTGTTTTTATGATGTTTTCGCCATAACAATCCAAATTCTCCCTGAGTGATACACTTTGCTTGAGGCCACCGTTTTCGCATTTCACTAAACCAGATTACTAAACCATCTAATCCATTTCTCCCCTTATACCCATATATTTTACGAGATTCTACCAAGGACATCTCCCAATTGCAAGTGACCCATGCAAAATTATTAAGCTCAAATCCCTTGTCGAAATGGGCCGCAGTCGTAGCAAGCATTTCTTTAGTTCCACGCTCTGTTCCCAACCTGATAACAGTTTCAATAGGACCTACCCCTTGCCGACTCCCGCACCAATCGTCATTAATTTGTCTACCACCTGGTTGCATCCCACTTATAAAATCAATAGTCCATCCATCAAGATTGACGCAATCAATAAAGTCCTTTTTGGACTGAGCTGGTTTACAGAAATGCTCGCTTGAAGGATAGTAAGGATAGGATATTGAGCCTTCTCCATCCCCATTATCTACCGCAAACTGGCTCCAGATATTACCTTGGCAGACATGAATATCTTCCTCTTCGGCCAAAAATCTAAGATTTTCAGCTGACAAAAAACCAGCAATAACACTTTGAGGTCGGTATCCATCTCCAACCATTTCTGAAACCAATTGCAAACCATCATGTAAATCTTTATTAACCTGTTCTCGTGTATTATACATATTGGCAAAATACCCCCCTGGAATAAAGGTGATTTCATCTCCATATTTTTTGTGATAGGAGACTATCAATTTCCTTAATTCTACATAGTTTAATCTTTGATCATTAAGCGCTTGCCAACTAAAAGACCAGGTCATTTTTGCACCTGGCCAGCCCTTTTCTACTGCTTCTCGGAAAATTCGTGCTTCCGTCGGAGAATGAACACTAGACTCATCTTTTCCATGCACTTCATCACGGGATGTTTCAATTTGATTAACTCTAACTACGGTATTAAAAGTAAAAAAACGGTTTCCTATTAGTTGAAGTTCAGAACTTTCTGTCTGTTTTCTGTTGTTAACGCCACAGGAGATAAAAATAATCACAATCAGGGCAAGTAGAACAATTCTATTTTTTGTCATCATACTTTACATTTAAAATTTATCGGATTGCGAGGCGATAATAACAGAAAGAGAACTTGATTATGCCCCACGGTTTTTGATGCGCTCCATCAGCAGTACTATTCTAAGGCTTTATTTAATATTCCTTTTTACGATATTCTTGAAGTAATTTATCCAGTTCTTCAATTTTTTTAGGATATTTATCATATAGATTAATCCGCTGTTCCCCATCTTCTATCATATTAAAAAGAAGACCTTTGGTATCAAAATGGGTATATCCAGTTAACTCTTTAAACGATGCGGGCAATTTTCTATGCCCTCCAGTTGAATCGTTGATATAGAGCCAATCTCCTTTTCTGATACCCCAAATAGATTCATATGTATTATGAATAGTAGCTTCCCTAAGAGGAGATTCATATGCTGTTCCCCTTATAATAGGGGTAATATCATAGCTATCAGGAGCTGCGTTTTCAGGCAATTCTATTCCTGTGATGCTCGCTAATGTGCCCATAATATCTACTTGAGAAATCACCTCGTTTGAAATTGAGTTTGCTTTAACCTGTCCAGGCCATTTAACCATAAAAGGTACATGATGCCCACCTTCCCATACATCACGTTTTAGCCCTCGAAAATTGCCCATACTAAAATGCCCGTACTTTTCAGCGCGTTCCCAGGCATAAGCCTCAGGACCATTATCAGCGCTAAAAATAACAATGGTATTGTCTTCCATACCTCCCTGTTTAAGTGCTTTCAAAACTTGTCCGACAACCCAATCGGTCTGAACCATGAAATCACCATATCCTCCAGCTTGAGACTTTCCATCAAATTCATCGTTTGGAATGATAGGGGCATGTGGCGAAGGCAGTGCAAAATAAAGGAAGTAGGGTTGTTCTTGATTTTGCTTATTTATCCATTCAACTGTTTTTTTTGTAAGTGTGGGTAAAACATCATAGGGATTCCAGTCTTTCACCTTTGGACCAGGTCGAAATTCCCAATGCCCTTCTTTAGTTTCAAAGCCAATCTTATCAAGATTCATCGCTTCCGTTGGAACTTCAATAAACTGGTCATTTTCAACCCATGCATAAGGAGGGAAATTAATCGTTCCATCACCGAAGTAATAATCAAACCCACGCGCTAATGGTCCTCCACCAACTGGTTTACTCCAGTCGATATCATTGGGGAGGTACACTTCTCGCATTTTGCCCCATTGCATTACTTTACCTGAAGGTGCATTTTTAAATTCCCAATCCCATCCCAAATGCCATTTGCCAATACAAGCAGTGGTGTAGCCATTTGTTTTTAATACCTGCGGCAATGTGATATCCGAGTCCTTAAAAAATGGTTTACCAAAGGCGCCCACAATGCCATGTTGCCTACGCCAATGATAGGTTCCAGTAAGTAATGCAAAGCGACTTGGAGAACAAATGCCTGATGAACTGTGTGCATCGGTAAATCGCATACCTTCTGAAGCAAGTTTGTCGAGATTTGGAGTTGGGATTTTCGAATTTGGATTCTGGCAATTAAGGTCACCATAGCCCATATCATCAGCATAGATAATTACAATATTTGGCAAATTGTTTTCTACTTTCGAACAACTTGTAATTAGTAACCCTATTAGTAATGAAAATAAAATTTTTAATGACATTGGCTTAAATTTCGATAGAAGTTCAGAAATAAATCAAATTAAAGCGAAATAATATTTTGAAAAATAGTTCTAAATTTATTTTTTCAGAATACTATTTTGTTCGACTACTCCAATATTTTCTATTTTTTTTAGAGAAATGAAGTAAAATAGCATACTAAGTGAACAAGGAAAAATTCATTTACTTTTCTCCTATTCCTAATTTTCATTTATACCAATATATCCTTTACTACATCCCCATGAACATCGGTTAGCCGATATCGTCTTCCTTCATGTTTGAATATTAATTTTTCATGATCCATGCCCATCAGGTGGAGCATGGTTGCTTGAAAATCATGAACGTGCACAGGGTCTTTCACGATATTATACCCTAATTCGTCTGTTTCACCATAGCTGATTCCTGGTTTTATACCTCCACCTGCCATCCACATACTAAAACAATAGGGGTGGTGATCCCGCCCATAATTATCTTTTGTCAAGGCGCCCTGACAATAGTTGGTTCGGCCAAATTCTCCTCCCCAAATGACGAGGGTATCTTCAAGAAGCCCTCGTTGTTTGAGATCTTTGATTAAAGCCGCGGATGCCTGATCAATGTCTTTACTTTGCTTGGTCAAATGATCAGGAAGGTCGTTATGTTGATCCCAACCTTGATGATAGAGTTGAATAAATCTTACATCCCGTTCGGCCAATCTTCGGGCCAGTAGGCAATTGGCAGCATAGGTGCCGGGAATACGTGAATCAGGACCATACATATCAAAAATATAAGCTGGCTCCTTGCTAAGATCCATCGTTTCAGGAACGGAAGTTTGCATTCTATAAGCCATTTCATATTGTGCCATCCTGGAATAAACCTCCACATTTCCTTCTTTTTCAAAATAATGTTGATTGAGTGCTTTCAAATGGTCCAGTACGCCTCTTCGGTTCATTTGACTAATTCCTGGAGGATTATTTAAAAACAAGACGGGGTCTTTTCCGCTTCTGAATTGTACGCCTTGATGAAGTGATTGTAAAAAACCACTGCCCCAAAGTCGGGACTGTAAGGGTTGTGCCCCATCTGCCCTTCCGCTTCCTTTAGACAATAAAACGGAAAAGGTTGGTAGGTTATCATTGAGACTTCCCAGTCCGTAAGACAACCATGACCCAATGCTGGGACGCCCGCTCAACTGCGACCCTGTTTGAAAAAAGCATAGTGCAGGATCATGGTTAATGGCATCGGTATGCATTGATTTTACTACACAAATGACATCGACTATACTAGCTATATGTGGCAATAAATCACTTATCCATGTGCCACTTTGTCCATATTGTTTGAAACGGGCAAAGGACTTCACCATGGGTTTGGGCTGGGCAGCAGTAAAATCTGTCACTCGTTTACCTTTACTTACAGATTGGGGCAATTGTTGATTGTGCCGTCGAATCAATTCAGGCTTGTAATCAAACATTTCTAATTGCGAAGGACCGCCTGCCTGAAACAGGTAAATTACCCTTTTTGCCCGAGGGGCAAAATGGGGAAGCATGTTGCCCAAACCTTTTGAATCCGCAGCCATATCAAAAGACGTCATAGCCATTGCTCCTAACCCCAAACTGGCTTTCTTTAAAAAGTGTCGGCGTGATAAATTCAATAGGTCATTCATGTTGTACTTGTATAAATCGTTGTGTATTTGATTAATTTATCTTCCTTTCTAATTTCTAAGGATTAATTTTTTTGAATGCTTTCACTTAAATTAATGATGGTATTAGCCACTACTCCGTAAGCGGCCAGCTCCAATTTATTCAAAGTAGCATCATCTAAAGTAGCTCCAATTTGTAAAAATTCATCAGCCCTTGAGGGGTGTTTTTTAAATTCATCCATCTCTGCTTGAAGTAAATCTTCCAAAATATTTAATTCTTTCACATTCGGTTTTCGGGAAGTAGCCAGATAAAATGCATAATCAATACGTTCCTTGGAATTTTTACCTCCCTCTTCAATCATTCGTTTCGCCAAAGCCTGAGCCGAAATTAGAAACTGAGGGTCGTTGAGTAAAACCAATGCCTGCAAAGGCGTATTAGTGCTTTGCCTTTTCACCGTACATAAATTGCGACTACCTGCATCAAAAATCATCATAGACGGGGGCGGAAGAATTCGTTTCCAATAAGTGTATAAACTGCGTCGATAAAGATTTTCTCCGTGGGCAGTCATGTATTTTCTTTGATAACGCCCGCCAGAGGACACCTGAGTCCACAAGCCACTAGGTTGAAACGGCTTTACACTTGGGCCTCCTACTTTTTCATGAAGAAGGC